>CAZBOK010000001.1:0-51051 GCA_964493525.1 uncultured Phycisphaeraceae bacterium
GAGGCAGTCGGCGAGCAGCCGCTCGACTTCGTCGCTGCCGGTCGCGTGCGGATCTCTCGTCATCGCGCTGCCCCGTGCGCCGTCCGTCGAGCGAGAACGCGGATGGTAGCATCCGCGCGCACGCGGTCAGGGAGCCGGCGCGAGCACGAGGCGCGATGGACGAAGCGGGCCGCATCATCGAGAACGCTTCGCACGGCGACGCGCGCGCCATCGACGCGCTGCTCGTCCGCTACCTCCCGCAGCTCGCCGCTTACCTGCGCAGCCATGCCGGCGGCGTCGTCACCGCCAAGGAATCGCGCTCCGATCTCGTGCAGTCGGTCTGCCGCGAAGTGCTGAAGCAGCTCGCGCTGGGCGGGCTCACCTTCCGCGGCGAGAGCGCGTTCAAGCATTGGTTGTTCGAGGCGGCGCTGTTGAAGGTGAAGGAGCGCGCGCGGTTCTGGCGCGCCGAGAAGCGCGACCCGGTGCGCGAGCGTTCCTCCGGCGGCCCGCGCAAGACCGGTTCGTCCGAGCGCTCCGCGGCGCAGGATCGCTTCCTGCTCACGCTCGTCACGCCGTCGCGCGTCGCCGACGCGAACGAGCAGCTCGACCGCGCGCGCGCCGCGTTCGCGTCGCTCACCCCCGAGCAGCGCGAGGTCATCGTGCTCGCGCGCATCGAGCAGCTCCCGCACGCGCGGATCGCGGAGCGGCTCGGCAAGGACGAGGCGCACTGCCGCGTCCTCCTCTCCCGCGCGCTCGCGCGGCTCGGGACGCTGCTCGCGAAACGCTGAGCTCGAGCGACTGGGTTCCTACCCGGCCCGTTGTTCGCACTGCGTCACCATTCACGGAGGTAGGAACCCCCGCGGCCAACGGCCGCGGCAGCGCGCAGCGCTGCATTCAATGGTCAAGTCCGAGCCTCCGCGCCTTGGCGCGGAGGCTCGGTTGCACGAGATCCCCGCACATTCGGTGATCGGAGTCCGCCTCGCGCCAAGATTCCGTGTTGCGCCCGGTTCGCCGCGGTCTTTCGCGGAGATGAACCCGCCCACACCGGAGTCCGTCATGCTCGCATCCGCGCGCTCGTTCCCGCGTCTCGCGCTTTTCGTCTCCTTCGTCTCGCTCGCCTCGTTCGCGCCGCTCGCAGGCGCGCAGGCGACGTTCGGGCCGACGCGCTCGATCCCGTACCCGACGCTCGGATCGATCCACTACGACCTGACCAGCGGCCGCCTGAACGGCGACTGCTACCCCGACGTCGTGGTCACGTCGCGCGGCATCGTCGAAGGGCTCGGCGTCTACCTCGGCGGACCGGACGGCCTCACCAATCCCGGCGCGTTCGTGCCGATGACGTCGACCACCAACGGCCCGACCGTGAAGTCGGCGGTGATCGTCGACCTCGACATGGACGGGATCGGCGAGATCTTCGCGCTGCAGGGCACCGACATGCGGATCGTCGACTTCGACGGCGCGACGTTCACGCCCGGTCCGTCGACGCCCGCGCCGATCCCGGCGATCAGCGAGCGCGTCCGCGCGTGCGATGTCGACGGCGACGGCGACCAGGACCTCGTCATGATCGGATGGAACGGCGGCGCCGGCGGCGGGATCGCGGTGCTGCGTTCGGATGGCCACGGCGGGCTGTCGCAGAGCTATGCGTCCCCGGGCGGCAACCCGACCAGCTTCGTGCTCGCCGACTTCGACGGCGACGGCCGCCCCGACCTCGCCACCACGCACCCGAGCCCGCCCCGCGTCGAAGTGCGCTTGAACGCCGGCGGCGCGACGTTCGCCGCGCCGTTCGTGCTGCCGCTGCCGTTCCTCGAATGGGTCGACGACATCGATGCGTTCGACCAGGACCACGACGGCGACCTCGACCTCGTCATGGATTCGATCGGCGCGATGCTCACCGCATACAACATCAACGGCAGCCAGTTCCAGGTGAACAACCAGAGCTACGCGCGGTACCCCGCGTTCGTGCCGGTCACGAGCTTCGTGCGCTTCGCCGACCTCGATCGCGACGGCGACGTCGACGCCGCGATCCACAACCCGCCGACGCTCACGTCGTGGCTGTGGAACGATCCGGGCGACGCGTTCGCGACGCTCGGCCTGCCCGCGGCCGGCGTGCAGTGCCCGATCCTCGCCGTCGATCTCGATCGCAACGGCTACCTCGACCTGGTCTCCGCGGGTTACGAGGTGCAGTACCGCATGAACGTCACGGGCTCGAACCCCGCGGGCCTCGCGAAGATGGCGACGGCGGTGAACGGCGGGCCGTTCGACGCGACGAGCAAGACGTTCACGAGCGGCGACACGATCTCCTTCGGCACCGACATCGCGGGCGAGCCGTGCATGGCCGGACGTCCCGCGGCGATCATCGTCAACGGTCCGCCGTACTCGACGCAGACCGCCGTCACGCCGCTCACCAACAACTTCTTCTTCCCGAACCTCTCGATCCTCTCGCCGTGGTCGCAGCCGGCGGGCGTCGCGATCTTCTGCGGCAACTCGCTGTACGCGCTCCCGCCGATCCCCGGATTCGTCGACGCGGGCTTCGGTCCGCTGCATCTCGGCGACGCGCCGTTCTCCGTCGTGATGCCCGCGGGGCTGCTCGGTCCCGGCGACAAGCTGCGCTTCCAGGCGATCTACTATGACCCGATCCCGAACCAGAACGTCGTCACGCTCGGCCTCTTCGCGACGAACGCGGTCGAGCTCGTGAAGAACTGACGACCGCGCGCGGTCACGGTCTCCCGAACAGGTCGTTCGGCTGGAACGGATCGGGGTTCTGCGTCCCCGCGGTGGCGGCGGGGGCGTCGCGGCGCGTGAACAAGCGCTCCGCGATCCACTCGCCGAGCCGCCGGTAGCTCTCCCACTGCGCTTCGTCGAAGAACTGATCCGCCGTCGTCTCCTGCGGGAAGTCGGGCGACGTCGACTGGTACTGCAGGAGGTCGATCGGCTCGTTGCCGAGCAGCGTCGGCTTCACGTAGAGCAGCCAGCCCGACGTCCCGTCCGCGTAGGACACGGTCGCGAGCGCGGCGTTCGCGAGCGAGAACTGCGCGGTGTCCGCCGCTTCGAAGCGTTGGGTCTCGACCACGCGCCCCGCGGCGTTGATCGGCTTCGCCTTCCACTGGCCGCGCTTCAACTGCTCGAGCGTCCCGATGTGCTCGCGCAGCGCCGGATGCACCGATTGATCGAGCTCGTCCGCCGCGAGGAAGTGGACCTCCGCGCCGAAGTCGAGCCGCGCCTTGCGCACGAGGTTGCCGAGCCCTTCGAACGTGGAATCGCCGTCGCACTCGGCGTCGACGACGACGATGCACTTCACGCGGCGGCGGATCAGCTCGTAGCCGCCCATGTTCTCGAAGTGTCCGCCGTCGGAGAGGTACCAGCGATCCCACGCGGTGCCGGGGAAGCGCGCGACGAACTCGCTCAAGAGGTAGGTCTGCAGCGGGAAGAAGCGGCGCATCAGCGTCGGCGGCGGATCGTCGGGCGGCTGCGGCTTCGACGGGTCGCGCGGGTCCCACCAGTATCCGAGCCGCACGTTGGCGAGGCCGCAGAGGAGGCTGAGCCCGAGGTTCGTGCGCGCGCCGAGTCCCGTCGAGAACGCCGCGCCCGAGACGGCGAGCCAACTGCCGAGCGGCAGGTCCGCGTGCGGCGCGGACCGCGCGCCCTCGAACACGCGGAACTGCCCCGGCGGCGGGAACACGACCGGCGCCGCGCCGGTGAGGAGATGGTGGCGCACGCCGACGCTCAACGCTTCGGGCCCGATCGCGAGCCCGGTGCCGCGGCGATCCTGCTGCTGCACCTGATCGCGGCCGTGCACGGTCTCGTTGATCGTGACGTTGATGAAGTGCAGCGGCCCGCCGCTCCGCTCCGGGTGGTAGCGGTCGATCTCGAGATCGTCGTCCTTCGTCACCTCGGTCACCGGGACGTCGTCGCGCCAACGCGCCGGGTTCGACGCGCCGAGGTACGCGCGCGTGAGGCGCGCCCCGTAGAACTGGAACTGCGACGAGTCGTTCAGGAACGCCCACCAGCGGCGGAACGCGAGCGACAGCGCCAGGCAGAGCGCGATGCCCGCGCCGAGCGCGCCGCACGCGCCGAAGCCGAGCGCGGCGCCGTCGCGCGGCACCCACGTCGCGCCGTCCTCCCGCGCGAGAGTCGGCTCCGGAGCGGTGAGCGTCTCCTTCGCGGCGACGCGCGGGTCGTCCGCATGCAGCAGGACGTGCGCGTCGATCGTCGCCGCTCCGCCGGTGCTGACCTCGACGCGCGCGTCGATCGGCCGCACCGCCGCGGCGTGCACTCCGGGCGGCGCCTCGAACCGGTACGCGATCGCGTACGAGAGCAGGCTCACCGCCGCGAGCACGATGAACGTGATCGCGAGCGCGCCCGCGGTGCTCGCCGCGCCGACCCAACGGTTCGGGCGCTTGCCCTCCGGCTTCCCGTTGATCACCGTCGCGATCGTGCGACCGAAACCGGCGACTCCCACGAGCGCGGCGCCGACCGCGGCACCCCACGACTTCAGCGCCGCCGCCGCCGAGCCGTGCGCGTGGATCGCGGCGTAGAACGAAGCGCCGGCCGTGTCGACCAACCCGTAACCGAGCAGGACGGCGACCACGATCAATGCGTCGCGCAGTCCGCGCGAGAGCTGGTTGCGCCGCGCGCGCTCCGCGTCGACCGCGCCGCTCGTTCCCGCCACGACCTGATGGTGGATCACCACCGACGCGATGACGACCGTGAGCACCGACGCCGCCCACCAGACGCCGGTCTCCGCGCCGATGCCGAAGAACAGGACGATGCCGGACGCGAGGCCGAAGAGGAACAGCGGCCACGCGCGATAGAAGAACGCGGCGCCGAACGGGATCGCCGCCACGACGGTGACGACCGCGGCGATCAGCCACCACGGGCTGGTGCGCAGCGGCTCGGTGAGCTTCGAGTCGAGCCACGTCACGAACGTCGGGCTGAGCGGCGCGGCGAGGAGGTACAGCGCGCGTGCGACCGCGTGCAGCGCGAGGAACAAGAGCAGCGTGAACACGACGAGGACGACGTGGATCGCGGCCCAGTTGCGCAACAGCGCGCCGCCGGCGAGGAGCAGGTCGCCCGACCCGTTCGGCGCGAGGTAGCGGCCGTTCTCGCGCAACTGGCGCAGCACCGCCGGTCCGTTGCCGGCGCCGGCGAGCGCGTCCTCGACGCTCGCCGCGCTGCCGAACTCGGGCCGCGTGAACATCCGGCCGAAGAACGAGCCGAAGTACCCGCCGCCGGAGACGGTCGACAACAGGTCGATCTTGCGCAGGAGGCGGAGGCGCGCGATCGCCTGGAACACGCCGAGCGCGAACGTCGCGCTGCGGATGCCGCCGCCCGACAGCGCGAACCCGAGCGTCTCGCGCGTCTCGCCCGCTCGCTCGGACTGCGCGTCGCGCCGCCGCGCCGCCACGAGATCGCGTTCGCGCTGCGCGAGCGGCGTCGGGTACGAGCCGTCGTCGTCCTGCGGACGCTGGTCGCGCGCGCGTCGCGCCGCCGCGGCGGCCGCGCTGGTCGCGCCGAGGAACGCGTCGACCACGCGGCCCGGGCTCACGATCGTGCGCGCGGTGAACCCGAGCCAGCCCGCGCCGATCAGCGGGAACGCGAGCGGCAGAAACGGACGCTCCCCGATGGTCGCGAACCCGACGCACGCGGCGGCGGTGCACAGGAGGCCGAGCGCGCGATCGGTGCGCGAGCGGCTGCCGACGAAGACGAACGCGCCGGCGAGCACGGCGCCGAAGAAGCACCGCCACTTCCAGACCGCGGCGGCGGCGATCGAGTCCACGCTCAGGTCGGACGCGAGCGCTCCGGAGCGGACGGCGGCGAGCGCCGCGCGGATCGCGCCGTTCTCGCGGAAGTCGAAGTACGCCGCGGCGACGCCGAGCGCGGCGCTCGCGACCGCGGCGGCGCGCGCACCGCCGCGACCGGTCGTCCAGCCGAGCGCCGCGATCGCGACGAACAGCGCCGCGTAGTTCAGGATGAACCACGTGTCGTGATCGAGCTGCTGCTCCGGGGAGGTCGGGTTCGCGCTCGCGACCGCGCGGAACTCCGCGGCGTCGTCGGGCAGCTCGAGGACGAGCATCCCGAACGGCTCATCCTGAACTCCGCGAACGACCGGCATCCGGACCGCGAGGCTGACGAGCGACATCACGAGGACCGCGATCACTCCGACGATCGCGGTCGTGCGCATCCGCGCCGCCGCGCCGGCCGGCATCTGCTCGCGTTGACGAAGGACGGCTTCCACGCTCCACCTCCCGCAGCGTTTCCCTGGGAGCGCGCGCCAGACTAGCGACGCCGTCTTCCGCCGTCCGTCCGGTCGCGCTGTGCATCTGTCGATACCCCGGCGACGCGCGCCGCGTGCTCGTCGAGCACGGGCACGATCCCGCCACGGATCGGCGCTTCCTGCGGTTGATCGGCGGCGGCATCGAGTTCGGCGAGCGCGCCGAGGACGCCGGGCGACGCGAGTGGATGGAGGAGCTGGGCGCCGAGCTCGCGGACGTTCGACTGCTCGACGTGCTCGAGGACTTCCTCGAGCACGCGGGCAGGGTGGGACACGAGATCGTGTTCCTGTTCGAAGCGTCGCTCGCGAACTTCGATCGCTTTGCCCGGGACGAAATCGAGCTCGTGGAGGCGGACGGCTCGCGTCACGTCGCGAGCTGGGTGTCGATCGACGCGCTTTCGGACGGACCGCTCCCGTTCGTGCCGAAAGCGGCCGCGCGTTGGCTGTGAGCGTGCGTGCGCGATCAACCCATCGTGAGGACGACGCGGAAGCGTGCTTTGCCGGAGAGCATCCGGTCATAGGCCTCCGCGACGCGCTCGAGCGGGAACGACTCGTTCATCGATCGCACGCCCGACTGCACGCAGAACGCGAGGGTGTCCTGCGCGTCGATCGACGTGCCCGAGTACCAGCCCTCGACGGTCCGATGCCCGCCGATCAGGAACGCGGGCGACACCGAGAACGGACCCGCCGCGCCGAGCACGAGGAACTTGCCGTTCGGACCGAGGCCGAGCAGCGTCGCCTGCATCGCGTCGGCCGCGGTCACCGTCGCGAGGATGACGCGCGCGCCGCCCTGCTTCATCAGCTCCGCCGCGGGATCGACCGCCTGGCTGTCGAGGTAGAGCGACGCGCCGAGCTTCCGCGCGAGCGGCTCCTTGTCCGCGCCGCGCGCGATCGCGACGGTGCGGAAGCCCATCTTCGCGGCGAACTGCACGCCGAGATGGCCGAGCCCGCCGAGGCCGAGCACGGCGACGAGATCTCCCGCGCGCGCGCCCGAGTGGCGCAGCGCGTTGAACGTGGTGAGTCCGGCGCAGAGGAGCGGCGCCGCTTCGACGCCGGCGAGCGCGGCCGGCACGCGCGCGATCGCCGACGCCGGCGCGACCATGAACTCGGCGTACCCGCCGTCGCTCGTGATCCCGGTGATCTCCGTCGACGTGCGGCACGCGAAGAACTCGCCGCGCCGGCACGTGTCGCAATGACCGCAGTATCCGCCGTTCCATCCGACGCCGACGCGGTCGCCGGGCGCGAATCCCACGACGCCGGCGCCAAGCGCGTCGATCGTCCCGACCACCTCGTGACCCGGCACCCGCGGGAATCGGATGCCGGGGAAGAGTCCGTCCTTCGTGTGCGCGTCGCTGTGGCAGATGCCGCACGCCTGCACGCGGATGCGCACCGTGCCCGATCGCGGCTCGGGGATCGGGCGCTCGACCAGCTCGAACGCCGCCTTCGGAGCGGGGACCTGTGCGACACGCATGGTGACGGGCATCGGCGGATCCTCTCGCGGCCGCGACCGGTTCGTTCGGGTCGCGGCGAAGAACTTACCGCGCGGGGAACGGCGCGCGAGATTCGCGACAGCGGTGACGGAGTTCGAGTCCGGTTCTTGCGATTCGCCTCGCGGCCGGAAGACTTGGCGGCGCTGCTGGACGCGCGGCCCCCGATCCGCGCCCGTGAGGACCCCGATGACGACGACGACCGCGCGGCCGGACCGCACCGAGGCCGCGGACTACTACTTCACCTACATCGACCAGGTCGGCGGCGGCGACGTCCTCGATCTGCTCGATCGGCAATCGAGCGAAGCGATCGCGGTGCTGAACGGCATCTCCGAGGACCGCTCGCGCTTCCGCTACGCGCCGGAGAAATGGAGCCTCCGGCAGCTCATGAGCCACGTGAACGACGGCGAGCGGCTCTTCGTCTTCCGCGCGTTCTGGTTCGCGCGCGGGTTCGACTCTCCGCTGCCGAGCTTCGACCAGGACGTCGCCGTCGCGAACACCGGCGCCGAGGATCGGTCGTGGCGGAGCCACGTCGAGGAGTTCCGCGCGGTGCGCGCCGCTTCGCTGTCGTTCTTCCGCGGACTTCCGGCCGGCGCGTGGATGCGGCGCGGCGTCGCGAGCGACAACCCGTTCACGGTGCGCGCGCTCGCGTTCATCACGGTCGGCCACGTGACGCACCACATGCGGATCATCCGGGAGCGATATCTCCCGGCGCTCGCGAAGTCGTGACGCGATCGTCGCTCGCCGCGTGCGGGATCGCGTGGGGCGCGGTGTGGGCGTTCTGGTTCGTCCTCACGCGCGACGCGCATCCGACCCGGCAGCTCGCGGTCGTCGTCACGACCGCGCTGGTCGTCGCGTACGCGATCGCCGCGTTCGTCCATCACCGGTTCCTCGTGCCGCGCTTCTGGGCGCGCGGGCGGCGACTGCAGTGGGCGGGCTGGCTCGCGGCGACGATGGTGGCGCTGACCGCCGCCGCGCTCGCGGTGATCCGCACTGCATACACGGCGTCGTGCGGACCGGATGCCGATCCGAACGGCCTGTACAAGCACTTCGCGATCGATCTGTTCGGCATGGCGGTGCACGTCGCCGCCGCCGCGGCGGTCGTCGGACTGTGGAATCGCCGCGCAGCGCGCGCGGCCGAGGGGAGCGGATGAAACCGGCCGCAGATCTCTCCTTCGAGGAAGCCGTGCGCGGCCTGATGAACGGCGACTTCTCGCGCCTCGAGCCGCTGTTCGTCGCGGCGCCGGACGGCGCGCGCTCTCGCATCC
Source organism: uncultured Phycisphaeraceae bacterium (assembly GCA_964493525.1). Taxonomy (GTDB): domain Bacteria; phylum Planctomycetota; class B15-G4; order B15-G4; family JADJEK01; genus CAZBOK01. The sequence continues at coordinate 9,006 of CAZBOK010000001.1, forward strand.
TCGACTGGCACGACCGCGGCCTCTTTGCGCGCGAGCCGGCGGCGCTCGCGGAAGCGTTCACCTGCGCGTGCTTCAACGGATGCACCGCGGTCGTCGATCACCTGCTCGCGCGCGGCGTCGCGGCCGGCGCCGACGTGCGCGAGTCCGGTTACCCCACGGGCGATGCGCGCATCGACGCGCTGCTGGCGCGCGGCGCCGCCGGCTGAGCCCGTAGAATCCGCGCCCATCGTCGGGGAATCGAGGGGAGTCGAGCAATGACCGTCCACGCGATCCGGTTCGCCGTTGCGAGCGCGCTCGTGCTCACGATCTCAGCGTGCTCCGCTTCGGCGCCGACACAACGCGTGGTCGGCGTCGGCTCGATCGAGGTCGCGTCGTCCGATCCGCTGCCGAGTGGTCCGTGTCGAGTGTTCGACGAACTGCATCGGCTCATGCTCGAAGGGACGCTCGCTGCCGGGAAGATGGACGGCACGTGGGTCGCCACCGGTTCCGACGGGACGAAGGTGATGGAGTGGAACTACCGGCAGGGCGTCCGACACGGTCCGGTGAAGATGTGGTACAGCGGGATGCGCGATCGGAGCGAAGCGGGAAAGCCGAAGCTCGAAGGAGTGATGGAAGACGGCGGCTGGGTCGGGACGGTGCAGCGCACCTATCCGAGCGGCGCTCGGCAGAGCGAGCGCGTGTATGAGCACGGAGTGTTGAAGAGCAATCGATATTGGGCGCCGAACGGGATCGAGGCGCCGCCGCACATCGCGGTCGAGGAAGGGAACTTCGAGCACGAGGCCGACCGGGAGTACTTCGAGTTCGAGGAGACGACCGTGGCGCACGCGCTGGCCGAAGCGCCGCGCGAGATTCGACGCTGACGGCGCGGGCCGCCGCGCGAACCGGTACAAAGTGACTCCACGACCGGCGCACGCGTCCTGCCCACGCACGCGCCGGGATCATCGAGCACTCCCGGCGTCCGCCGGGACCAGCCACGGAGCTTCACAATGACGAGGATTCGAGTCGCGATGGCGGCGCTGACGGTGTTGTCGGCGATCGCATTGAACGGTTGCGTGTCGATCACGGTCGGCACCGACGGCGAACCGCCGGAGTTCACGATGAAGGATTGGGGCAACGCGTTCGCGACCGCGGGCAGCGTGCCGAAGTTCGACGGTCACATCCTCGCCGCTCATCTGTTCCGCGGCGGCAAGTACACCGGCGAGATCGCCGCGATCGACATCTGGCCGATCGTCGGTCTGAACGTCGGCGTGCTCGGTCTGAAGGCGCGCCTCTTCAACCTCGAAGCCGGCGCCGCGACGCTCTTCTATCACCCGGGTCCGGAGACGGAGTGGGGCGCCGACGCGGAAGCGACCGCCGGCAAGTGACGCACGTTGGAATCCGCGCGCCGCGAGCGGGCCGTGACGGCTCGCTCGCGGCGCTCGTCCGAGGATGCGAGCGATGAACGGATCGAAGAGCCCGGCCGACCCCGACGCGAACTGGCCCGCGGAGCTGGACGCGATGATCGCCGCGCCCGCGCACCACGTCGTGCTGTTCGAGAACGAGCACGTGCGGGTGCTCGACACGCACGTCGGCCCCGGCGAGACGACGCCGGTGCACACGCATCGATGGCCGGGCGTCCTCTACTTCCTCGGGTCGAGTCACTTCGTCCGGCACGACGGCGACGGACGCGTGCTGGTCGACTCGCGCGTCGACGGATCGATGCCGACACCGGGCGCGGCGGTCTGGATCGACGCGCTCGCTCCGCACTTCGTCGAGAACGTCGGCTCGAGCGAGCTGCGCGCGATCGCCGTCGAGTGGAAACGGGGCGCGCCGGGATGACGCGCGCGGCGGCGGCCGATCCTGCGGCTCGCGAGCGCGCGATCCTGCTCCTCGTCGGCCTCGCCGCCGTCGTCGCCTCCGGCATCGCGCCGTTCGATCGGGTCACCTGGATGCTCGAGGTGGCGCCGGTCGTGGTCGCCGTTCCGGTGCTCGTGCTCACCGCGCGTCGGTTCCCGCTGACGACGCTGACCTGTCGGCTCATCCTTCTGCACGCGATCGTCCTCGCGGTCGGCGGGCATTACACGTACGCGCTCGTGCCGCTCGGCGAATGGATGCGCGACGCGTTCGGGTTCGCGCGCAACCACTTCGACCGGATCGGCCACTTCCTGCAGGGCTTCGTCCCCGCGATCATCGCGCGCGAGGTGATGCTCCGCCGAGGCGTCGTGCGGGGCCGCGGGTGGTTGTTCTTCCTGGTCACGTGCACGTGCCTGGCGATCAGCGCCGCGTACGAGATCTTCGAGTGGCTCGCGGCCGTCATCGGCGGAAGCGCCGCCGACGCGTTCCTCGGGACGCAGGGCGACCCGTGGGACACGCAGTGGGACATGGCCCTCGCGGGCTGCGGTGCGACGATCGCCCAGCTCGTGCTCGCCCGTCCGCTCGACGCCGCGATCCGAGGACTTCCTCCGCAGGGAGCGCTCGCATGATGGTGCTCGGTCCGATTGCGCTCTGGTCCTCCGTCGCGTGGGGCGCGGCGCGCGCCGACGCGCCGATTCCCGCCGCCGACCTGCGCGCGGACGTCCTGATCCTGCGCCGCGCCTACGAGACGATGCATCCCGGCCTCTACCGTTACAACACGCCGGAGCAGATGGACGCGGCGTTCCGCGCGCTCGACGCCGAGTTCGCGACCGATCGCACGCTCGCCGACGCCTACCTCGCGTTCTCCGTGTTCGCCGCGAAGGTGAAGTGCGGGCACACCTATGCGAACTTCTTCAACCAGTCGGACGCCGTGGTCGCGGCGCTGTTCGACGCTCCGCGCGTCCCGTTCCTGTTCCGCTGGCTCGGCGACCGCATGGTCGTCACGCGTTCGTTCGCCGCCGATCCGCGCCTGCGCGCCGGCGCCGAAGTGCTCGCGCTGAACGACGTGCCGGTGGCGAAGATCCTCGCGAAGCTGATGACGATCGCGCGTGCGGACGGGAGCAACGACGCGAAGCGCGTCGCGTCGCTGCAGGTCGAGGGCTTCGATCGCTTCGAGGCGTTCGACATCTTCTGGCCGCTGTTCTTCCCGTCGCCGGACGCGGACGTGACGCTGCGCGTGCGCGCGCCGGACGACGCGCGCGAGCAGACGGTGCGCGTAGCGCGCATGAGCGCGGCGGAGCGCATTGCACTCTCGAAGGGCGCGAGCGCGGATCCGGCGCCCGACGCGCCGCTGTGGGAGTTCCGCCCGGACGACGGCGGCATCGCGGTGCTGCGGATGCCGAGCTGGGCGTTGTACAACTCCAAGTGGAACTGGCGGGCGTTCCTCGACGACACGTTCGAGGCGCTCGCCGGCGGCGGGGCGACCGACCTCGTCATCGACCTGCGCGGCAACGAAGGCGGCAACGACATCGGCGACGTCATCGTCAGCCACCTGGTGAAGTCGCCCGTGCCGCGTCCGACGATCGCGCGCCGCGTCCGCTACCGGAAGGTGCAGGACGATCTCGCGCCGTACCTCGACACGTGGGATCCGTCGTTCAAGGATTGGGGCGACGCCGCGATCGACATGGAAGGCGGGTTCTTCCGGTTGCGGCGCGACGCCGACGACGACCCGGGCGCGCCGATCGATCCCGAGGAGCCGACGTTCACGGGACGCACGTGGGTGTTGATCGGCGCGACGAACAGCTCGGCCACGTTCGAGTTCGCGCAGATGGTCCGCCGCAACCGACTCGGCACGCTGGTCGGCCAGCCGACCGGCGGCAACCAGCGCGGCATCAACGGCGGATGCTTCTTCTTCCTGCGGCTCCCGCACTCGGGCATCGAGCTCGACCTCCCGTTGATCGGGCAATTCCCCGACGGCGACCCGCCGGACGCCGGACTCGAACCGGACGTGCTCGTCGTGCCGACGATCGCCGACATCGCCGCGGGCCGAGACGCGGAGCTGGAAGCGGTCCGCGAACGCGTGCGCGCCGCCGCGTCGCCGCCGGACAAGTGAGCGCGCGGCGGATCGATTTCGACGCGCCGCGCGCGCGTCCCTCACCGATGTCGAGAGCCGAGTCCCGCACGAGGTGACCATGACGCGTCGCGCCAGGACCACGAGACCTTCCGCGAAGAAGCCGAGACCGGGCGCGAAGCGCGCGGCGCCGCGAGCGGACGATGCCGCCGCCGTGCGCGCCTACATCGCGGCGCTGCCGCGGGAACAGCGCGCGCTCGCACAACGCTTCGACGATCTCGTTGCGCGTGCCGTGCCCGGCGTGCTCCGCGTCATCAAATGGAGCCTGCCGTTCTACGGCGTGCCGGGGCGCGGCTGGTTCGTGTCGTGCGGCGGCTTCGCGAAGTTCGTGAAGATCACGTTCTTCCAGGGCGTCGCGTTGAAGCCGGTGCCGCCGTCCGGCTCGAGCAAGCAGGTGCGCTCGATCGACCTGCGCACGAGCGACGAATTCGACGCGGCGCCGATCGCGTCGTGGGTGCGGCAGGCCGCGAAGCTGCCCGGCTTCGGCTCGTGACGCATCGATCGGTCGCGCTCGCGCTGTCGATCGCGTTGCCCGCGTGCGGCGCGCCGCCGGCGCCGTCCGCGCCGGCCGATCCGATCCCGGCGCACGAGTCGTTCACGATCGAGTCGCGCGTGCTCGGCGAGTCGCGGCTCATCAATGTCCACGTCCCGCGCGGCCGCTCCGGCGCGCCGCTTCCCGTCCTCTTCATGCCGGACGGCGGACTCGACGAGGACTTCCCGCACGTCGTCGCCGCCGTCGAGTCGCTGATCGAGCGCGGCGCGATCCGGCCGGTGATCGTCGTCGGCATCCCGAACACGCAACGGCGTCGCGACCTGACCGGCGCGACGCACGTCGCCGCGGAGCTGGCGGCCGCGCCGGTCGTCGGCGGATCGGCGGCGTTCCGCCGCTTCGTGCGCGACGAGCTCGTGCCCGAGATCGGGCGGCGCTACCGGACGACGAGCGAGCGGTCGATCGTCGGCGAGTCGCTCGCGGGCCTCTTCGTCGTCGAGACGTTCCTCGAGGATCCGTCGCTGTTCACGCACTGCGTCGCGTTCGACCCGAGCCTGTGGTGGAACAAAGGCGCGCTCGTCGCCGCGGCGCCGGCGCGCTTGAAGTCGATCGACGCCGCGCCGCGGACGCTCTACCTCGCGAGCTCACGGGACGACATCGACGACGACACCACGCGCTTCGCCGCGTGCGTGCGCGATGCCGCGCTCCCCGGGCTGCGCTTCCGCCACGACCCGCGGCCCGACCTCACGCACGCGACGATCTTCCGCGCGCTCGAGCTCACCGGCCTCGAGGACGCGCTGCGCTGAGACGCGCCGCTCGCGCGCCGCTCACTGCGCGTCGCCGCGCAGCGCGTTGCTGAACGCGACGCCGCACGCCGCGGCGGGATCGGACAGCGCGTACTGGAAGTACACCGACAACCCGGAGAGTCCCGCGGGCCACGCGGCCCACGGCAGCGCGATCGTGCCCAGCGGATCGGTCGAGTACGCGAGCACGGCGGCGTACGGCATCGGCACGAGGGTCCCGCACTGCACCGTCACCGGCGTGCTGGTCAGCGACAGGAAGAGGATCGCGGGGGACGACGGACGCGCGCTGCTCAGCACCACGCTGCCCGGCGAACCGGCGACCAGCGTCCCGGCGCCGAGGAGGTTCGGCACGCCGGACACACCCGCGAGCCCCGAACCGAGGTTCGTCCACTGCGTCACGAACGGGCCGCGCACGAACATGTCGAAGCCGAAGTTCGTGTCGCCGGGGACGAGGTTGTCGGCGAGCGACGTGAACACGACGAAGCGACCGTCGGAGGACATCACCGGCTGCAGGCTCGTGTTGTTCGCCTGCGCGTTCGTCGTCGAGAGCGACACCCACGACGTCTGGCCGAGCGCGCGATCGCGGCGGAAGATCGCGGTCCAGCCGATCGTGCCGGGAACGAGGTTCGTCGCGGACGACGAGAACGTCACGAAGCGGCCGTCCGCGGACAGACCCGGCGGCTGGCCCGTGCCGCCGCTCGGGCTGTTCGCCTGGGCTCCCGCCGACGAGACGCTGACGCGCTCGGTCGTGCTCGTGTCGAGGTCGCGCACGAAGACGTCGGTGAACGTGTTCGTGTCGCCGGGGACGAGATTGGTCGCGTCGCTCTGGAACGCGATGACGCGGCCGTTCGCGGAGATCATCGGCAGGAAGCACCAGCCGTTCGAGTCGATGCCGGCTGACGAGCGGCTCACGAGCGTCGTCGTGCCGAGGACGCGATCGCGCACCCACACCTGGTATCCCGCCTGCGGCGGACCGGCGATCAGGTTGTTCGCGTCGCTGGTGAACGCGAGATAGCGGCCGTCGGCGGACAAGCACGGGTCGAGGTGAACGCCGTTCGCGAGCGTTCCGTCGAACGCGACGCTGATGAGCGTCGTGACGCCGGTCGCGCGCTCGTTGACGAAGATGTGCGGAACCGAGGTGTTCGCGAGCGGCACCAGCGTCGTCGCCTGGCTGATGAACGTGATGAAGCGCCCGTCCGCGGAGATGAAGGGCGTGTCGCTCGCGAAGTTCGCCTGCGTTCCCGTCGTCGACACGCTGCGCCGCGTGGTCTGCCCGGTCACGCGATCGTGGAGGAAGATGTCCGACGTGTTGTTCGTGTCGCCGGCGACGAGGTTCGACGCATAGCTCATGAACGCGACGAAGCGGCCGTCGGCGGAGATCGACGGGTTGAAGCTGTAGTCGTTCGCCTGCGCGCCGGCGGACGAGACGCTCACGCGCGTCGTCGTGTTCGTCAGTCGATCGCGCACGAAGATGTCGCGGAAACCGTTCGTGTCGCCGGCCACCAGGTTCGTCGCGTCGCTCTGGAACGCGACGAAGCGCCCGTCGGGAGTGATCGACGACGAATGGATGCTGCTGGCGTCGCCCTGCACGCCGGCGGACGACACGCTGATCCGCTCGGTCGTCTGCGCGCGCGCGACGCCGGCGGCGGCAGTGACGGAGCAGAGGACGATGAAGAGGAATCGGGGGAACGACATTGGCGAATCTCCTGGGTCGCGCGAATGGCCGACTTCGACAACCACGAAGAAAGGCCAGTGGCGCCCCCGTGGGATTCCCCCGCGAATCAAGAAGCGCGGCCGTTCTGCCGAACGAGGCCGTGAGAGCGCACGAACGCCGGAGCAAGACGATGCCGAAGCCGAGCCCTCCGAGGCTCCTCTCCTCCGACGTGTGGATGCTCGCGGCGATCCACCTCGCGACGAACGCCGGCAGCAAGCCGGTCCCGCTGACGCACATCCTGAAGGCCGCGGACCTCCTCAACCACGCGACGCCGGATTACGAAGAGCTGCGCGGCGGCCTCGCGCGCCTCGATCGCGCGGGCTGGATCGTTCGCAGTCCCGGCGAGCTGACGTTCCGCTGTTCCGCCGCGGCGCTCGCGCGGTTCCGCGCGATCGATCCGCCGCGCCGCACGCTGTACGACCAGTGGAAGGCGCTCGAGGTCGCGCTCGACGCGGTGCCGTGGGCGCCGAATCAAACGGCCCCGGCCGTTGAACCGGACGACGGCTACGCGGCGCTCACCCGCGAGGTCCACACCGCCGCGCTCGACGAATACTGCAAACACGCGAGCCGCGGGCGGCGACGTTCACGCGGATAACCTCCGATCGCCGACGCGCCCGGATTTCCCTGTCGATCGAACGGATCCGCGTTCGACTTCACGCCGTCCGATCCCACGGAGCCGTCCCATGAAGCAGTACCTGTTGAGCATCGAACAGCCCGATGGTCCGCCGCCGCCGCCCGCGGTGCTCGGGCCGGTGATGCAGGAGCTCGGCGCGCTGATCCAGCAGTTGAAGTCGTCCGGCGCGTGGGTGTTCAACGGCGGACTCGCGCCGCCGAGCAGCGCGACCGTCGTGCGTTGGAAGGACGGCGACACGCTGATGACCGACGGCCCGTACGCCGAGGGGAAGGAGCACATCGGCGGGTTCGTGATCGTGAAGGCCGCGGACCTCGATGCCGCGCTCGCGTGGGCCGCGAAGTTCGCGCGCGTCATCGGGCTGCCGATCGAAGTGCGCCCGTTCCAGACGCCGCCCGCCGCATGAGCGACGCCGTGCCGGCGGCCGCGACGGCGGCGATCGAGCGCGTGTTCCGCGCGGAGTTCGGTCGCGCGGTCGCGGTCCTCGTCCGCGTGTGCGGCGACATCGATCGCGCAGAAGAGGCGGTGGCGGAAGCGTTCACCGCGGCGATCGAGAGCTGGCCGGCGAGCGGCGTCCCGCAGCATCCCGCGGCGTGGATCGTCGCGACGGCGAAGCACCGCGCGATCGATCGACTGCGCCGCGAGGCGACGCGCGACGCGCGACACGCCGCGGCCGTGAGCATGGACGAACGCGAAACGACCGGCGAGCCGCTCGACGACGGCGCGGTGCAGGACGATCGCCTGCGCTTGATCTTCACGTGCTGTCATCCGGCGTTGTCGGTCCCCGCGCAGGTCGCGCTCACGCTGCGGCTCCTGTGCGGGCTCACCACGGCGCAGATCGCGCGCGCGTTCTTCGTGCCCGAGGCGACGATGGCGCAGCGACTCGTGCGCGCGAAGGGGAAGATCACGGACGCCGGGATCCCGTACCGCGTGCCGAACGCGACCGACCTGCCGGCGCGGCTGCGCGCCGTGCTCGCGGTCGTGTACCTCGTGTTCACCGAAGGACACGCCGCGAGCGCGGGCGACGCCCTCGTGCGCGACGATCTCTGCGCGGAGGCGATCCGACTCGCGCGGCTCCTCGGCGAGCTCTTTCCGGACGAGCCGGAGGTCACCGGCTTGCTCGCGCTGATGCTGCTCGTCGACGCCCGGCGCGCGACCCGCGTCGATGCGAACGGAGCGCTCGTCCTGCTCGCCGATCAGGATCGGAGCCGCTGGGACCGCGCGCGCATCGACGAAGGCCATGCGCTGGTGCGCGAGTGCCTGCGGAGGGATCGGCCCGGTCCGTACCAGATCCAGGCCGCGATCCAGGCGGTCCACTGCGACGCGCGCACCGCCGCAGCGACGGACTGGCGGCAGATCGTGCGGCTCTACGACCAGTTGCTGGCGATCGCGCCGAGTCCGGTCGTCGCGCTGCATCGCGCCGTCGCCGTCGCCGAGGTCGACGGCGCGGAGGCGGCGCTGCGCGAGCTGGACGCCATGCCGCTCGGCGACACGCACCGCTTCCACGCCGTGCGCGCCGATCTGCTGCGCCGGCTCGCGCGCGACGACGAGGCGCTGCGCGCTTACGGCTCCGCGATCGACGCGTGTGCGAACGCGACCGAGCGCCGCTTCCTCGAATCGCGTCGCGACGCGCTCGCGCGGGCGCGCGGACCGACCGACGAACGAACGAAACCGTGACGGAGACGACCATGCGGACCACGACGACGATCGCGATCCTCTGCTGCGCGCTGACCGGCCTCGCCGCCGCGACGGCCGGCGACCCCGCGCGCGCCGCTTCCGCGAACCCGGCGGCCGCGCGCGTCGAGGCGATGAAGAAGCTCGACCGCTGGGTCGGCGAATGGAAGGGCTCGGGCTGGTCGTCCACGCCCACCGGCGCCCGCGTGGAGTTCGATCAGGTCGAGACGGTGGAGCGGAGAGTCGGCGGCACCGTCCTGCTCGTCGGGGGGAAGAGCACGACGCGCGGCGACGGCGCGGGCGTCGCGCACGACGGAATCGTGCTGGTGTCGTTCGACGACAAGACCGGGCGCTACCGGTGGCACGGGCACGACCTCGCGCGCGGCGTCACCGACGCGGAGGTCACGCTGACCGAGCGCGGCTTCCAGTGGTGCGTGCCGGTCGGCGAAGGCGGCGCCGTGGTCCGCTTCACGATCGAGCTCGACGAGAAGCACTGGCACGAAGTCGGCGAGGTGCGCATGGGCGCCGCCGCGTGGTCGCAGTTCATGACGACCGACCTCGAGCGGCAGTGAGCGCGCACGAAGGCCGCCGCCTCTTCCTCGTTCGACACGGTCGCTCGGCGCACGCGCACGCGGGATGGATCGACGCCGACGGCTTCCGCGCGTGGCGCACGGCGTACGAAGCGGCGGGGATCCTCGAGTCCGAGCGCGCGCCCGAGCACTTGGTGCGGCTCACGGCGCGCGCGAGCCGCGTCTTCTCGAGCGATGCGCCGCGCTCGGTCGCATCGGCGCGGATGCTGGCGCCGGAGCGCGAGATCATCGTCTCCGCGCGGTTGCGCGAGCTCGATCTCCAGGCGCCGCGGCTCGCCGGCCTGCGCCTCCCGCTCGCCGCATGGGCACTTGCCGTCGGCGCCCGCATGCTCGTCGAGACGGTGCGTCGCGCTCCTCCGTCGGCCGCCGAGGCGGCGCGCATCGACGAAGCGGCGGCCTGGCTCGACGCGGAATGCGCGGAGTCCGGCGTCGTCGTCGCCGTGACCCACGCGTCATTCCGCGCGCGGCTCGCGCGACGGCTCGTCGAGCGCGGCTGGCGCGAGGCGCATCGTGAGGGCGGCACCGCGCCGTGGAGCGCGTGGCAGTTCGAATCGTGATCGTCGAGCGCCGCGTGCGCCGGCGGAAGATCGGAGCACGCGGAGATGCCGCATTGCCCGATCTCGCGCGGATCACGATGATGCCGGCATGTCGACCCGCATCGCAGCCCTCGTCGCCGTCTTGTTCGCGCTGCCCGCCGCCGATCCGCCGCCGCACCCGACCGGATGGAAGTCGGTCGAGGCGCCGATCGGGATGCTCGGCCACCGGATCGGCACCTACCACTCGATCGCGGGCGTGCGCGACGAGTCCGGCAAGGTCGGCGATCGCTCGCTGCTCGTCGACACGATCGACGGCTTCCGGCTCGAACAGCCGATCGACCTCTGGATCGAGAACCTGCCGCTCCCGAAGGGCGAGCGCTGCGAGATCCACGGCTACGAGACCGGTCGCTGGATCGGCATGCCGGACGAAGTGGCGAAGGCGGCCGGCGTTCCGTTGCAGCAGGCGGTGTGGCAGTTCCACTTCGCGTTCATCGCGACGTCGGTCGAGCAGCCGAAGGGGCTCGAGCTGAAGTAAGCGGACGGGACCCCCCGCGGCCGCTGCATCTCGAAGTGGGCGAACTCGGATCACGCAGGGCGGCGGCGCGGCCGGAGACGACACTGCGGGCGTGGCGTCGCCTCGCGCACGTTGTGACGAACGCGATGCGTTGACGGGGAAGGTTCGATGCGTTCCGGATTGCGCGATCGACTTTGCTGTGCGGCGCTGCTCGCCGTCGTCGGCGCGTGCACCGCTCCGACGTCCGAGACCGACGGGTCGCGGGAGCAGAGAGCCGCTCTCGACGGGACCTGGAAGTCGGACGGCTACGGATACGTGGTCGTGGCGACGGCGGACCAACTGCAGACCTACGAGGTCACCGAGACGACGTGCGTCCGATCGTTCGTCGCGAAGAAGCGCGCGGACGCCGTGCCCGGCGTCGACGCGGCGTACGCCGTGGACGATCAGGTCCTCCTGTTGACGCTGGCCGCGGATCGAAACGAGATGCGCATCCACGCCGAAGGCGCGGCGTCGGACGTGGTCTTCCATTGCCTCGCCGATCGGCCCCCGCTCCTCGACGCGCAGACTCCGGACACGCCGGCGGGCAACTTCGAGGTGTTCGCTCGGACCTGGAGCGAGCACTACATCCTGTTCGACGAGAAGCACGTCGACTGGTCCGCCGTGGTCGAGAGAGCGCGCGCCAAGGTCACGCCGGCGACGACTCCGGACGAGCTGTTCGAGATCTTCGCGGGGATGATCGCGCCGTTCGAAGACGCGCACACGATGATCGCGGCCGAGCCGATCGAGCGGCGGTTCCGCAGCCTCCGCGCCGGGACCGACCGGGTGGCGAAGCACGGCCTCGACGACTTCATGACCAAGGACCTGCCGGCGATCCATGCCGTCACCGACGCTCGGCTCGTGGGCCCAATGCAGAAGTTCTGCGGCGACCGGATCCACTATGGCCATCTCGACGATTCGACCGGCTACCTCCGGATCCTCGGCGAAGGCGGCTACACGGCGGACGGAGGCTTCGCGACCGGGCTGGTCGCTCTCGAGTCGGCGCTCGACGCGATCTTCGGCGATCCGAAACTCGAGCGGCTCGTGATCGACGTGCGGATCAACGGCGGCGGCGCCGATCCCTACGGGCTCGCGCTCGCGGCGCGGCTCGCGACGACGGAGTATGTCGCGTACTCGAAAGAGGCGCGGAACGACCCGGTCGATCGTCGCAAATGGACGCGCGGACAGCCGAGCATCGTGCGACCGAGCACGCGACCGTCGTTCCACGGACCGGTCGTGGAGCTCACCGGTCCGTTGACGATCAGCGCGGGCGAGACCTTGACGCAGGCGCTGATGGGTCGGACGCCGAAGGTGGTGCGCATCGGCGAGAACACGCAGGGTGTCTTCTCGGACGTCCTGGTCCGCACGCTGCCGAACGGCTGGCGCTTCGGTCTGCCGAACGAAGTGTTCCGCACGTCGGATGGCAAGACCTTCGACGGGCCGGGAATCCCGCCGGACATCACGGTGCCCGTGTTCGCGGACGACGACCTCGCGGCCGGACGAGATCCCGCGCTCGAGCGCGCGCGGATCGAGCTCTCGAAGCAGCGGTAGGCCGCGTGGCGGGTGCAACAGGGCGTGGCGCAGTGCGGCGCACGGAGAATCATCGATGACGGACGTCGTCTCCCCGAAGCAGATCGCGGCCTCCCTCGCCGAGCTCTGGTCACCGCGTGTCGTGGCCGAGCTGGACGACTCGTACGTCAAGGTCGCCAAGGTCCACGGCACTCTCGCGTGGCACGATCACGAGAGCGAGGACGAGCTGTTCCTGGTGTTGAAGGGCTCGCTGAAGATCGAGATGGAAGATCGCACGGTCGTGCTCCGCGAAGGCGAGCTGTTCGTCGTCCCGAAAGGCGTGCGGCACAATCCGGTCGCCGAGCAAGAGTGCCACGTCCTGCTGGTCGAGAAGAAGACGACGCATCACACCGGCACCGTCGTGACGGACCAGACGCGCAGCGTGGCCGAGCAGCTTCGGCCAATCCGCCGGTCGACGCCTCCCGGCGCTGCGATCGCGTAGGACGGGACGATGTCGGAGGGAGGTCCGTTCAAACCCGGCATCCGCGGGCTGGACTTCCCGTGCGCCGTCGTGATGCTCCTCGCGTCTCTCGATGCGTGGCTCGTGAAAGGGCGGCAGTTCTCTCGGGATCCGGACCACGCGAACTCCTCGCGAGTCGGTGCGCCGCGATCGGGGACTCGTCCCGAGCGCGGGAAGTCGTGCCCGCGCCATGTGCGCGTCGCGCACGATCGGTCGCGCGGGAGCGTCTGGATTCGACTCGTCGCGCGCGGGAACGGCTGGATTCGAGACGCGCGACGGCTCCGATCGAGTCGCCGGCGCACGGCACCTGGGTTGCCCTGCGTTGCGGACCGAAAGGAGCACCGCATGGCTTCGCCCCGTACCTCGCTCGCATTCGCCGTCGTCCTCGGCTGCCCGCTCGCGTCGTTCGCGCAGAGCATCTTCGTCGACACGTCGGCGGACGTCGTCGACTTCGGCGGCGCTCAGACCGTGGCGGATCTCCCGGGCCCCGACGGCAAGATCTCGCTCGCGGAGGCGGGTCTTGCCTCCGACCACACGCCCGGCGTGCAGACGATCGGCTTCCACGTCCCGCCGGCCGATTGGCAATACCAGCAGTTCTTCCCGGGCCGCGTCGTGCTGCGCCCGTTCCTCGGCTTCCGCATGTTCGACACCGCGATCCTCGACGGCACCACGCAGACCGCGTTCACGGGCGAGACGAATCCGAACGGCGGCGCCGAGGTCGTGATCTGGGCCGAGACCTATCTCATCGACAGCGTCGGCGGAGCGATCCTCGGACTCGACGGCTCCGGCCTCCACCTGAGCGGCGGGTCGAACAACGTCGTGCGCTCGAACACGAATTGCGGGATTGAGGTGTTCGACTCGAACTCGAACGTGATCGGCGGAACGAACCCGGGCGACGGCAACGTCGGCCCCGGCGTGATCCAGATCGACCGCGCGAACGACAACATCGTGATCGGCAACACCGCGAGTCGCGTTCGCGTGCTCGGTTGGTTCGCGGGCGGTCAACCGGCGACGAACAACAGGATCGGCGGCAAGACGCTCGCCGAGCGCAACCACGTACTCGGCTCCGGCACGCTGAACAGCGAGGGGATCCCGTCCGGATACGCGCTGCAACTGTTCGACACGCAAGGCACCGTGATCGAGAACGACTGGATCGGAATGTCGGTCGATGGACTCGCGCAGGGCCATCAATGGACGACGACCGGCATCTGGTTCGACGGCGAGAATCGCGACGTCATCGTGCGCGAGAACCGCGTCGCCGGCGTCCGCGCGCTCGCGGTGCCGTCGCACGGGCCGAGCTTTTACATGGGCACGGCGATCTCGATCACCGGCACCGGCGCCGGCGTGATCATGACGGGCAACCAGATCGGCCTCGACGCGAACGACCAGCCAACGCTCGGCAGCGTCACGGGCATCGCGACCGCGAACTACTACCTCGGCCCGCTGACCGGCCTCGTGATCGGCGGCATCGGCGCCGGCGAAGGCAACGAGATCGCCGGCCACCTCGGCGCCGGGATCACCCTCGCGAACTCGTACTCCGGCGTCTCGATCCGCGGCAACTCGATCCACGACGACGGCGGCCTGGGCATCGACCTGGTCGCCGCCTCCTTCGCGACCGGCGTCACGCCGAACGACCCGCTCGACGCCGACGCCGGCGCGAACGGCCTGCAGAACTTCCCGGTGATCGCGTCCGCCACGCGCCAGGGCGGCGTCGTCCGCATCGTCGGTTCGCTCGCGTCGAGCGCAGCGGAATCGTTCACGCTCGACTTCTACGCGTCGCCGCAATGCGATCCGTCCGGCTTCGGAGAGGGGCAGATCTACATCGGTGCGACGAGCGTGACGACGGACGCGGCCGGCAACGCGGCGATCGACGTGACGCTGCCCGCAGCATTCGCCGATGGTTTCGCGTCGACCGCGACCGCGACGCGCGCGCAGGACGGTTCGACCTCCGAGTTCTCGGCGTGCGTGCCGATCACCGGTTCGGGCGCGACCTGGACCGACCTCGGGTTCGGCCTCGCCGGCCTCGCCGGCGTGCCGCATCTCGCCGGGTTCGGAACGCTCGGCGCCGGCTCGACGCTGAACTGGTCCCTCAGCGGTGCGCGGCCCTTCGCGACCGCGTGGCTCGTCGCCGGCCTCGGCCAGCTCCACCTGCCGTTCGCGGGCGGCGTTCTCGTGCCGACGCCCGACGTGGTCGTGCCGTTCGTGATCGACGCGGCCGGCGCACTCGACGTCGTACTGTTCCTCCCGTCGGCGTTGCCGCCGGGAACCACGGTGACGGTGCAGGATTGGCTGATCGATCCGGCGGCAGTCGCTGGTTTCGCGGCGTCGAACTCGATCGCGCGAACCGCACCGTGATCGGCCGCGGGTAGACGCTGGCGTCCGGTCGCGGCGCGGGGAGAATCGGACTCGCCCATTCCCGGAGAACACGATGCGAACCGCACTGCTTTCGATGTCCGTGCCCCTCGCGATCCTGGTCGGACTGCTCGCGCCGGAGCCGAAGAAGAAAGCGCCGAAGCCGGACGTCGGGAACGGCCGCGTCGCGTGGTTCGACATCACCACCACGAACATGGCCAAGTCGCGCGAGTTCTACGGCAAGCTCTTCGACTGGAAGTTCAACGGTCTCGAAGGGATGGAGGACATCGCCGCCGAGATCGTCGCCGCCGACGTCTCGATCGGGACGCTGCGCCGCGCGGAAGGCTCGATCAGCCCGTACGACGGCGTCGTGTACATCCAGGTGACCGACATCGAGGAGAGCTGCAAGAAGGCGACGGAGCTGGGCGCGAAGATGGTGCCCGGATTCCCGTTCGACCTCGACGACGAGCGCGGGGCGATCGGCCTCTTCACGGATCCCGCGGGACATCCGATGGGGATGTACTCGCGCACGCCGATCAAGAAGTCGCCCGGGAAGTGATCGCGGCGGGCGGAGCATGAAAGCCGGCAACAAGCGCGTCGCCGTCGAACCGACGCTTCGGGTTCGCGTGCGGTGCACCGAGCTTCCCGGCGTCCGGTTCGACGACCGCGGGAACCAGCCGCCCGTCGTTCGGGAACCGGTGCACCTCGGGATCCAGCGCGGCACGGAGGTGATCGACATGGTGCCCGCGAGCGGCGGCACTGCGGAGTTCACCGCCGAGTTCCGCGTCGGCAAGAAGGCCGACGGATCGCCGAACTTCCTCGGGCCGTTCGCGCAGGGCGGCGCGTCGGATCGCTTCTTCTATCTGTCGTGGGGGACGAAGCGCCGCGACGGCGGCTTCGACATGTTCCGCCGGTTGAAGATCCGGCTCGGCCACCTGCGCTGGCCCGCGATCCGCCGCGCGATCGAGAACGACGAGCCGCTGGTCGTCACGCTGCGGCTGACCGACGCGAAGGGCGCCCCGCTCTGCGCCACGCCGCCGGCGACGCACGTCGCGTGGGAGTCGGCCTGACGCGCGCGCGTCGCTCGCGGCGCTACGAGCGCGTCAGCTTCACGCGTGCGAACGGCGAGAGCTTTCCGTTCGACTCGTTGTCGATCGTCCACGACCACTCGTCGCGCGCGCGGTCATACGCGAACGTCGTGCGGATCCCGCCGCCGGCTCCGGTGAACACGAACGGGATCGCGTCGGTCGCCGGTTTCGCGCGGCCGACGCCGTCCATCGAGAAGGTCGGCGCCGCGGTGTTGTCGAGCCACAGGCACGACGTCTCGCCCGCGTTCGGATCCCACACGACGTGGACGATGGCCTCATAACGCGGCTTGCCGTCGGCGTCGCGCTCGCGCGAGACCTCGTGGATCTGCACGTACTCGCGGTTCAGCACCCAGAACGCGTCGACGTCGTGCGTCGTCTCCTCGTTCGCAATCGTGCCGCGCAGCACCCAGTGGCCGGTCATCCGGTCGAGCAGCTCACGGTGCGGATCGGACTCCGGCGAAGGCGCGAGCGGCTTCGGCACGGACGGCGCCGCGCACGCCGCGGACAGCGAGAGGACGAGGAGCGGAGCGAACACTTGGCGCATGGATCGACCCTCCCGGGCTCCGGCGGATGCCGACGTCGCGGCGCAAGGTTAGATTCTCGGCCCGCAGAAGTGACGAACAGCCGTGCGACGAATCCGCGACGAGAGGCACCGATGACCCGCGACACGAACCCGCGTCGATCGACGCGCTCCGCGCGAAGCCGCCGGCGCATCGCCCCGAAGCGGCCCGCGCTGCTCGCGGGCGGCAACCCGCAGATCGCGAAGGGCGACGGCGACGCTCCGGTGCAGGCGTGGATCGCCGCGCTGCCGGGATGGAAGCAGGACGTCGCGCGCCGGCTCGACGCGTTGATCACGCGCGCCGTGCCCCACGTGCGCAAGGCGGTGAAGTGGAACTCGCCGTTCTACGGCATCGACGGCCACGGCTGGTTCGTCGGCCTGCACGCGTTCACGGCCTTCATCAAGGCGATGTTCTTCCGCGGCACGCTGCTGAAGCCGACGCCGCCCGGCGGCAAGGGGAAGGACGCGCGCTGGATCGACGTGCACGAGGACGATCTCGACGCGGCGCAGATGACCGCGTGGGTGAAGCGGGCGGCGACGCTGCCGGGCTGGGTGACGTCGGACATCGGTGTAGGATCCGCGCGCAAGCGATGACGCGCATCGCGCGGCACTCGAACGCGGGGATCGGCATGGCAGCGAAGCAGAAGAAGTCGCAGGAGTTCCTGTCCGCCTCGCAGTTGATCGACGCTCGCATCGGCGAGCTCGGCGACTGGCGCGGTGAGACGCTCCGCAAGCTGCGCTCGTGGATCCAAGCGGCCGATCCCGACGTCACCGAGGAATGGAAGTGGGGCGTTCCGGTCTGGTCGCACGACGGCATCGTCTGCACCGGCGAGACCTACAAGAAGGTCGTGAAGCTCACGTTCGCGAAAGGCGCGTCATTGCGGGATCCGTCGCGCCTCTTCAACTCGAGCCTCGAGGGAAACACGCGCCGCGCGATCGACGTCCCCGAAGGAGCTTCGATCGACGCCTCGGCGTTCCAGGCGCTGATTCGCGAGGCGGTCGCGCTCAACCGTTCGGCGCGCGCGAAGCCCGCGACGAAGAAGCCCGCGAAGAGAACGAAATCCTGAGCCGCGTCCGGAGCACAACGCAGCGATGCGCACCGAGCAACTTCTCACGAAAGCCGCGAAGTCATTGAAAGACGTCGACGAAGGCATTGCCTGCGCCGGGACTGCCCTCGAGTCGAAGACCTACAAGGTCGGCGGCAAGGCGTTCCTGTTCGTGAGCGCGAAGGTTGCGCGGCTGAAGCTCGCGCAATCGGTCGACGAAGCGCGGGCGTTCGCGCGCGAGCCGAACTCGGCGATCGACGTCGGCGCCGGCGGATGGACGGCGATTCGATGGACCGACGGCGACGTGCCGGCCGATGCCGTGCTGCGTCGCTGGGTCACGGAGAGTCACGCGCAGTATCGGGAGTCGGCGGCGCCGGCTGCGCGGAAGAAACACGCATTCGGAGCGAAGCCGATCAAGACCAAGAGTCGGCGGACGTGACGCTCGTCGCGCGGAAGGCGAACCCCCGCGATCGCCGGGGCTCCGTCCTCGGCGCGTCTCACGGCCCGGTGTTCGTGCCGTCGCCGCGGGTCACGATCGTCGTTCCGCCGCCAACTGAATGACTGGATGTGAGATCGTCGTTCGCGCCGCCCATCGCGATCTCGAGCTGCCGGAACCGCGCGCCCAGCGAGCCGGGCGCCGACGCTGCTGATCCGGTCGTGACCGGATCGATACGCTGACACTTGCAGTCGTCGTCGTCGGTGGCCGTCCGCTCGAGAAGCTCCAACGGCGTCCGCCCGGCAAGAACGAGCGAGAACCTTTCGGACGGATCCTGGGGGTTCGCCGGCCTCGGCGCGTGGTGAGCGTCGAGCTCGATGCCGATCGCGGCGAGGTGATCGTGCGAGTCGGAGCGGATGAAGTCGGCGACCTGGCGCGCGGCACGATCCGGACGCGGATCGCAAGATCGTGTTCGATCGGTTCCAGGTCGCCCAGCACTTGAACGACGCCGTCGATCACGCGCGCCGCGAGAGTGTGCCGACTCCGGTGGGACGCCGCGCCGGATTCCGCACCGCGCGCGCCTGGGCCGAGCGCGGCCGGCGCTCGTGGCTCGAGCCGATGAAGCGCGCCGCGCGAATGTTCCGCAATCACCTGTTCGGAATCGTCGACGCCACGATCTTCCCCGCCTCGAACGCGCTCAGCGAAACGATCAACGGAAAGATCCAGCGGATCAAGCGACTTGCCCGCGGCTTCCGCAATCCCACGCATTTCAAGAACGCGATTGTCTTCCGGTTCGGCGGTCTCGACCTCCATCCCTCACGACGCCGGCTCACCCACACAGATTCCTGAGGCGCCATCCATCCGCTGCGCGCGGTCGAGCCCGGAGCCGGGGCTGACCCGACTTCGGTTCCGCGATAATGTTTCGCACCAAGCGAGGACCACCCGCATGTCAGTGCATCGAGCCGTCAGGGCAGCCGCACGCCGCCTCGCGTTCACGATTGCTTCGGCCGGTGTCGCGATCGGGACCGGGAGCGCGCAGTCTCCCTCCCCCGCGATTCCACGCAGACTCGGCGCGACCGAATGGTCAAGCATCCGCGCGGCGCACGACGCGAGCGAGCGTGCCGCAGTCGCCGTCGACGGCGGCTGGCGCGCTGTCGACCCGCGACAGCAGTGGTCCGAGCAGTTCGATGGCCACGGCTTCCGCGTGATTCCGTCGGGCGCGCAGTGGAGCTTCGGGCTGGCGCTCGAGAGCTACGGGATCGCCGGCGCAGAGCACGCCGTCTCGCGGCCGCGAGCGACGAGCGCGGAGGGACGGCGCGTCGCGTATGCGTGGGACGCGACCCTCGAAGAGTGGTACGTGAACGACGCGCGCGGCCTCGAGCACGGGTTCACGGTCAGCGAGCGGCCCGCGGGTCAGAACGGGAGCCTCGTGTTGACGCTCGCGGTGCGGGGCGATCTGCAACCGGTCGCGGCGACAGACGGAAGCGCGATCGCGTTCACCGCGAGCGGCATCGCGGCGGTGAATTACTCGGGCTTGGTCGTTCGCGACGCGAGCGGTCGCGAACTGACGGCGCGGCTCGAAGTCGTCGGCGACCGGATCCGCTTCGTCATCGACGAGGCAGGCGCGCGCTATCCGCTTTCGATCGACCCGATCGCGCAGCAGGCCTACCTGAAGGCGTCGAACGCCGAGTACGCCGATGAGTTCGGTTCGGCAGTCGCCGTGTCCGGTGACACGATCGTGGTCGGCGCTCCCGGTGAGGACAGCCTCGCGTCCGGTGTGAACGGCGACCAGAGCGACAACAGCGCGGGCGATGTCGGCGCCGCCTACGTGTTCGTCCGGAGCGGCACGACCTGGACGCAGCAGGCGTATCTCAAGGCCTCGAACCCCGACGCGAACGACCGCTTCGGTGGGGCCGTCGCGATCGCGGGCGACACGATCGTGATCGGGGCCAGCGGCGAGAGCAGCGGTTCCACCGGCGTGAACGGCACGGAGTCCGACAACAGCAAGGTGGACGCCGGCGCGGCCTACGTGTTCGTGCGCAGCGGAACGAGCTGGTCGCAGCAGGCTTACCTGAAGGGCTCGACCGCCGCCGCATTCGATCAGTTCGGCTGCTCGGTCGCGATTTCGGGCGACACCGTTGTCGTGGGGGCGATCATCGCGCAGAAGGCGACCGTGTTCGTGCGGAGCGGCACGACCTGGACGACCGAGACCGATCTCGTCGCGTCGAACGCCGGCACGCGCGACCAGTTCGGCTGCGCGGTGGCCGTGGATGGGGACACCGTCGTCGTCGGGGCGGATTGGGAGGAGAGCAACGCGACGGGCGTGGGCGGCGACCAGTCGGACAACAGTCTGCAGGAAGCCGGCGCCGCGTACGTGTTCGTCCGGAGCGGCACGACCTGGAGCCAGCAGGCCTACCTGAAGGCCTCGAACACCGAGACCTTCGACGATTTCGGCTACGCGGTGGCGGTCGCCGGTGACACCGCCGTCGTCTCGGCGCTCGGCGAGGGCAGCAACGCGACCGGTGTGAACGGCGATCAAAGTGACAACAGCATGGGCAATGCCGGCGCGGTGTACGTCTTCCTGCGCAGCGGCACGACCTGGAGCCAACAGGCCTATCTCAAGGCGTCGAACACCGACGCCGGCGACTGGTTCGGCCACTCCCTGTCGATCGAGGGCGACACGCTGCTCGTCGGAGCGCCGGGCGAGTTCAGCAATGCCACGGGCGTGAACGGCGGGCAGAGCGACAACAGCCTGCGCTTCGCCGGCGCCGTGTACGTGTTTGCACGCAACGGCACGGTGTGGAGCCAGCTCGCCTACGTGAAGGCCTCGAATACCGATGCGTTCGACGACTTCGGATTCTCGGTGTCGCTCTCCGGCGACACGTTCGTGGCCGGAGCCGCCGGCGAATACAGCAGCGCGACCGGAGTGAACGGCGATCAGAGCGACAACAGCGCGCCCGGGGCCGGCGCAGCGTACGTATTCCTCCGGACGCCCGGACCGCCCCCGCTCGGACCCGCAACCGTGCTGCCGATGTACTTCACGAACGGCCAGACGGTTCCCGTGACGGCGTCCTCCGCCACCGGCAACGCCACCTGCTACCTGGATCCGGTCACGAAGGTATTGACGTGCGAGGCCGACGTCACGGGACTGCAGGGGGCTGTGTATTCGGCCCATCTCCATCGGGGCATTCCGGGAGTTAACGGCGCGACGCTCGCGACACTGAGCGGCGGACCGACGCATCTGTCCGGAGCGGTCGGGTTGAGCTCCGCGCAGATCGACGAGGTGCGCGCAGGCGGTCTCTATGTCGATGTGCACACCTCCGCTTATCCGGCCGGCGAGGTCCGTGCGCAAGTCGTGCCCGCGCTCTCGCGATTCATCGCCGTGTTGAACGGGGCGAAGGAGACACCCGCCAATGGATCGGCGGCCGTGGCGACCGGCACGCTCGTGGTCAATCCCGGCAATACCGTGACGTACGCCATCACGTTCGCCGGCCTGACCGCGAACGTCACGGTCGCGCATCTGCACGAAGGCGTTGCCGGCGTGGCAGGCCCGATCGTCGCAGGGATGACGCTCACCACGCCAGTCGGCACTTCCGGCACTTTCTCGGGCACCACTTCAGCGCTGACCGACGTGCAAATTGCGAAGCTCCGCGCCGGGCGGATGTATGTCGACGTTCACAGCGCCGCCTACGGTGGCGGCGAGATCCGCGGCCAGGTCGCGGCGTCGTTCGCCGAGTACGGCGTCGGCTGTCACGGCAGCGCGGCGCTCGGAGGCGGCGGCGTCACGACGCCGGGCGGGATCCTCGTGCTCGACGTGCATGGCGGGACGCCGTTCGCTTATCCGAGTTTGTTGTTCATGGGCGCAGCCGGAGATCAGCGCGCGTTCCCGTACGGGTGCCGTTTCGCGATGGCGTTCGCGCCGACGTGGACGATCTCGCTGCCCCCACTCGACGCCGCGGGCGCGTTGGCGCTTCCGATCGCGCTGCCGGCGCTGCCGCTGCTCGCATCGCCGCTGTGCCTCCCGCTGCAGTACTTCGCGGGCGACCCGGCGCAGCTCGGTGGTTTCTTCGCGACCAACGGACTGCAGCTGTGCATCGATGCGTGAGAGTGCGCGCGCGGTCATGGACACGTCTCGCGCAGTTCCACGGATCAACGCGGACGACGAAGCGGCGCAGCTCCTCGGAGCTGGGAACCGGTCCGCTCCCGATGAGCGGCCTCGCAAGGCATCCGTCGAAGAAAGGAATCCTCAATGACACCGATGGAGAAGGTCCTCTACACCGCGAAGGCACACACCACCGGCGGACGCGACGGCGCGGGCCGCAGCTCCGACGGTCGTCTCGACGTGAAGCTGTCGTCCCCCGGAGCTGCCGGCAACGGCACGAACCCCGAGCAGATGTTCGCCGTCGGCTGGTCGGCGTGCTTTCTCGGCGCGCTCGGCGTCGTCGCCGCGAAGCAGAAGGTGACGCTCCCCGCCGACCGCGCCGTCGACGCCGAGGTCGACCTCGGCACGAACGCCGGCGGCTACCTGATCCGCGCGCGGCTGAACGTGAGCCTGCCGGGAATCCCGCGCGACGTCGCGCGCGCTCTCGTCGAAGCGGCGCACCAGGTTTGCCCGTACTCGAAAGCGACGCGCGGGAACATCGAGGTGGCCGTCAACGTGGTGTGACGCCGCGCGCGGCATCGACGCGCGACCCGCGAGCACGTCGATCGACACTTCCCCCGCTTCGGGTGCTAGCGTGCGGCGCTGATTCGCGGAGTTCGGCGCCCACCTCCATCGACTCCCGATTGCGCATCCGTCGCATCGGAAGCGATCGCTCCGAAACCGCTCGACTCGAAACCTGCTGGAGTCCGCATGAACGTCCTCGTTCTCGTTGGTTGTCTCGCCCTCGCTCCGATCGGAGCCGCGCAGGACGCGCCGCCCGCAGCACCGTCGCCCGACGCCGCTCCCGAAGAGCCGCGCGGCCTGCGCATGAACGATCCGGGCGCGCTTCCGGGCTACACGCTGATCGCGCCGCTCTCGTCGTATCGCACCGTGCTTCTCGACATGGAGGGCAAGGTCGTCCACGAGTGGAAGAGCGCCTTCCCGCCGGGCGGTGCGGTCTACCTGCTGAGCAACGGCAATCTCCTGCGCGTGCGGCGCGATCTCGACTCCGACATCTTCGAGGGAGGCGGCATCAGCGGCGGCATCGAGGAGTTCGCGCCGGACGGCAAGCTCGTTTGGGAATACGCGATCAAGAGCGACACGATCTACTCGCACCACGACGTGAAGCAGCTCCCGAACGGCCACGTCCTCGCGATCGTGTGGGAGCGCAAGAGCGGAACCAAGGCGGTGCAGTCCGGGCGCGACAAAGAGCGCGTGCCCGCCGGCGAGCTCTGGGCCGACGCGATCTACGAGATCGAGAAGCAGCCCCCGACCGGCGGTCGCGTCGTGTGGGAGTGGCACAGTTGGGACCACCTGATTCAGGACTACGACAAGGACCGCGCGAACTTCGGCGACGTCGCCGCGCATCCCGAGCTCATCGACATCAATGGCGATCCGAAGGACGACCGTTCTCCGGCTGCGATCGCCGCGGCGGCCGATGCAATGAAGCAGGCCGGCTATCTCGGCGGCGACGCGAAGGACAAACAAGGTCGCCCGCGCGATCTCCGCGGCGCGGATTGGATGCACTGCAACGCCGTCGACTACAACGCCGCGCTCGATCAGATCGCGGTCTCGTCGCCGCACTTCAGCGAGTTCTGGGTGATCGACCACTCGACAACGACCGAGGAGGCGAAGGGCCACACCGGCGGCCGGCGGGGCAAGGGCGGCGATCTGCTGTACCGGTTCGGCAATCCGGCCGTGTACCGCGCCGGCTCGAAGGACGCACAGCGGCTGTTCGGTCAGCACAACGTGCAATGGATCGAGCCCGGGCTTCCGGGCGCCGGCAATTTCCTGGTGTTCAACAACGGCGAAGGACGTCCGAGGGCCGAGTACTCGAGCGTCGATGAGTTCACCGCGCCGACCGACGCGGACGGCAATTATCAGAAGGACCCCGAGGAGCCGTTCGGTCCGGACGAGCTCGCGTGGCGCTACGGCGGAACGCCGAACGTGTTCTTTTCGAGCTTCATCTCCGGCGCGCAGCGATTGAGCAACGGCGACACGCTGATCTGCTCCGGCGCCGACGGTCGGATCTTCGAGGTCACGCACGACGGCACGACCGTGTGGGAGTTCTGGAACGACATCGGAGGCGATGCCCCGATGTCGCTCGGCAAGCACGCGCCGCCGCCGATGGGGCCGGGGGGGAAGGGGTTCAACCCGTTCGCGCTGTTCCGCGCGACGCGGATCGCGATGGACGATCCGCGGCTCGCGGCGCTGGGATTGACGGCGCCGGCGAAGTAGCGCAGCACGACGCGCTGCAGCGCCTCCGGCGCGCGGAGCGGCACTCCGCAAGATCGAGTCGGCCCCCGCGGGCGATGCGGGCGCGTCGATCCGCTGTATGACGCGACTCGCCGCCGCACCGGGAGTCCGCATGCACGCATTCTGCTTCCTCGGTTGTCTCGCGCTCGCCGCTGCGGATGCGAAGAATGGCGCTGACGGCGACGAACCGCGCGGCCTGCGCGTGCGCGAGCCGGGCGCGCTCCCCGGCTACACGCTGATCGCGCCGCTCTTCTCGTTCCGCACCGTGCTCGTCGACATGGAGGGCAAGGTCGTCCACGAGTGGAAGAGCGCGGCTCCGGCCACCGCCGACGCGCACCTCCTGCCGAACGGCAACTTGCTGCGCGCCACGCGCGACATCGACAGCGCGGTGTTCGAGGGCGGCGGCATCGGCGGCGGCGTCGAGGAGATCGCGCCGGACGGCGCGGTCGCGTGGCGGTACAGCATCAAGAGCGAGAAGTTCCACTCGCACCACGACGTCGAGCCGCTGCCAAACGGCCACGTCCTCGCGATCGTGTGGGAGCGCCACAGCAAGGCCGACGCCGTGGCCGCGGGCCGCGACGAGAAGCGCGTCCCGCGCGAGCTGTGGTCGGACGCGATCTACGAGATCCAGAAACAGGGCCAGTCCGGCGGCCGCGTCGTGTGGGAGTGGCACGTCTGGGATCACCTGATCCAGGACCATGACGAAGGACGCGCGAACTTCGGCGACGTCGCGGCGCATCGCGAGCTCATCGACATCAACGGCGATCCCAAGAACGGCCTGCGCGGCGCCGACGATCCGGATTGGATGCACTGCAACTCGATCGACTACAACGTGGCGCTCGATCAGGTCGTGCTCGCGTCGCCGATGTTCGGCGAGCTGTGGGTCATCGATCACTCGACGAAGATGGCGGAGGCGAAGGGCCACGCCGGCGGGCGGTCGGGCAAAGGCGGCGACCTGCTGTATCGATGGGGCAACCCCGCCGTGTATCGCGCCGGCAGCACGAATGATCAGCGGCTCTTCGGCCAGCACGATGTGCAATGGATCGAACCCGGCCTCCCCGGCGCCGGCGACTTCCTCGTGTTCAACAACGGCACCGGACGGACGCGCGGCGAGTTCTCGAGCGCCGACGAGTTCACCTCGCCGGTCGACGCAGCGGGGCATTACTCGATCGATCCCGACGAACCCGGCGAGCCGTTCGAGCCGTCGGACCTCGCGTGGCGCTTCGGCGACGCGCCCGACGCACGGTTCTTCTCGATGTTCATCGCCGGCGTGCAGCGTCTCGCGAACGGCAACACGCTGATCTGCGTCGGCGCCGACGGCCACGTGTCCGAAGTGACGAGCGACGGGAAGACCGTCTGGGAGTTCTGGAACGAGATCGGCGGCGACGCCCCGGCTTCCTTCGGGAAGCACTTCGCGTCGGTCATCCAACCGGGCGGCCTCAGCCGATACGCGCTGTCCGGCGCGACCCGGATCCCGCTCGATCACCCCGGGCTGAAGGCGCTCGGGTTGGCGGCTCGCGCGAGGTAGGCGGATCTTCGGCGCCAGATCTCCCGCGAATCCGTGGCCTTTGCGGCGGCCATACTGCGCGAGGCACCGTGATCCCCCGGAGGTTGCCATGCGCCCCACGAATCGGTCCCCGTTCCTCGCGCTCGCGCTGATCGCTCTCGGCTCCGGCGCCGCTCGCGCTTCCGACGCCACGGTGACCGTGAAGAACGGCTCGTTGCGGATCACCAGCACGGCGGGCAGCCCGACCTTGATGATGAACTCGCTCGGTCTGAGCGACCCGCACTCGATCAAGATCCTTCCCGAGATCGGCGACACGGTGAACGGATCGGGCGCAGCGCAGACGTTCGACGGCGTGAAGAACGACGTCGTGATCGACGTCGTGAGCGGCGCGTTCTACATGTCCGACCTGTCGATCCCCCGCGACCTGCGCATGACCGTGTCGGGCGCCGTCGTCGGTTACATCTCGCTCACGCACGTCGACGTCGGCCGCGACGTGCGGTGCCGCGGCGGCGCGGGCACCGACACGATCATCCTCGCGGACAGCGTGAGCGTCGGGCGCGACGTGCGCGTCGACCCGGGCGTCGGTGACGACCTCGTTTCGATCGTCTCGTCGACCATCGGTGGACGCGTGTCCGTCGCGGAGAGTCCCGGCTCCGACACCGTGAGCGTCTTGGACAGCCGCGTCGACGAATCGGTCCGGTTCGTCGATCGTGACGGGGTCGGCACGTTCTCGCTCATGCACGTCATCGTCGACTCGATCCTCGCGGTCGGCGGCGCCGGCAGCGAGCAGTTCTACCTCTCCAAGGTTCTCGTGCTCGACGACACGCGCGTCTCGCTCGGCGCCGGCGCGAACGGGCTCTCGGTCTCGGGCAGCACGTTCCTCGGGTCGGCGCGATTCAGCGGCGGCGCGGAGAACGACGACGTCGCGGTCCAGTCGGACAGTTCATTCGCGCGCGGCGCCTCGATCGCGCTCGGCGAGGGGACGAACAAGCTCAACTTCCTCGACTCCTCCGTGAGCGGCTCTCTCAACGTGCGCTCCGGGTCGGGCCCCGACAAAGTGGGTTTCTTCGACAGCTCCGTCGAGGGTTCGTTCCGCATGCGCCTCGGTTCCGCTCCCGGCGGCCAAAAAAACGAGGTGGACATCTCGGACAATCTGTTCGGCGGGTCGCTCGTCTGCACCGGCGGGAGCGGCGTCGACGACATCGACGCGGGCACGGATTCCGTCGGCGGCGACTTCCGCATCGCGTTCGGCGGCGGGGCGAACTCGATCGGGGTCTTCATGAGCGACGCTCGCGAGGTCCGCGTCAGCACGGGCGCGGACGCCGACGCGATCAACATCGGCTCGGCCACGCGCACCGAGAAAGACCTCCGGATCTCGGCGGGCGACGGCGTGAACACGCTGACGGTGGGAAGCGTCATCGTCGGGAACGATGTTCGGGTGACGGCAGGAAGCGGCAACGACGCGCTGACGATCAACCCGGCCGCGGTGATCGGCGGGAAGACGAAGGTCGACCTCGGCGGCGGGACGAACACCGGGCCGTGAACGGCGCGGGGGACGGTCCAGCGGTCCAGGTCCGCGTCACTCGTGCCGCGTCACTGCGTCGAATCGGCCAATACTCGACGTTGGCGGGCACGAATGGCCAGTGACGCGAGTGACGCGGGGTTTTGGAACTCCTCACGTCACCGCTTCTCGGCGCCGACCGGCCGCAGGAGCTGCAGCGTTCGCGGTGCGCCGGCCGGCGCGAACGAGATCGTCTTCTCGCTGCCGTCGACACTCACCGTGATCTCCATCGGTCGATCGGCGAACCAGACGTTCGCGAAGCGGTTCGTGTTCTTCGTGCGGACGATCTTCATTCCATCGCGCAGGCCGGCCGCGTGCGCCGGCCCGCCCGCGCGCACGCCGGAGACGACTCCGCTCGCGCGGCTCTTCTCGAGCTCGAAGCCCGGGTCGAACTCCGGCGCGGTCACCGGCTCGAACGCGTAGCCGGGAAGCGGCGAGCCGGAGACGACCACCGGCCGGCCGCGCGTGACGAACTCGTCGACGTCGTGCTGCGCATCGACGCCGTAGCGCGCGGCGATCTCGAAGAAGTCCGCCTCCGGCAGCACGCCCGCCGGCGCCGCCTCCTCGAAGCACTCCTTCACGAAGTCGAGCAGGCTCTTCTCCGGAGTCTTCGCCTGGATCGCGGCATTCCAGTTCAGCGCCATCAGCGCGCCCTTGCTGTACGAGAGCTTTCGAAACGTCTGGCCGAACGTGTTCGCCCGCGACGCCGCGAGCGCGTCGTCGGACGTCGCCGCGCGGTAGGGGTTGTCGGCCAGCGTGACGATGTCGTTGTTGACGAGGTCGACGAACTCCTGCTCCGTGATCAGCTTCGCGCGCAGCAGCAGCAGCCGTGCGAGCAGGTCGGTGAACCCTTCCGCGTACCACATGTATCGGTACTCGGAGTCGACGCCGCGCGGCGCGCGCACGTCGATCTTCCCCGGCAGCCACGTGTGGAACATTTCGTGAGCCAGAAGCTTCGCGAGCTCGAGATGCGTGGCGTCTGTCTTCGCGAAGCCGATGAAGCAACGCGGCACCTGCGTGCCGCACACGTTGTCCTCGCGAGGGGTGATCGCGACCACGTAGAAGGGATCGGAGTCGTCGTCGAACACCGCGCGCTGCTGGCGCACGATCGTCTCCGCCAACTCGAAGATGCGCTGCCGGCCGATCTGGAACTGGCCCTGCACCGAGACGAGGACGGGACTGCCGTCGATCTCGAACCGGTGGAGCGGCGCCGCCCCGCCGCCGAACGTGGCGGTCCCGAGCGCGTCGTAGCTGGCGTCGAGTTCGATGTGCCGCGGATCGAGCGCGAGCGACGAGTAGAGGCTCCAACCCGCGGGCGCGTCGGCGAAGTCGATGACGTAGTGATCGATCTGCGCTGAGTTGCCGACCCGGAGCAGCCATTGGCAGCCAGCGACGTGGAAGTAATCGGGCGCGATGTTCGGGCCGAACGAGACGTGGCCGAAGAGGGCGGGGTCGTAGGCGAGCGTGTAGTCGAGCGAGATCTTGCCGTCGGGTCCGGGAGTCACGACGCGTTCGGCTGGAGCGCTGCCTGGGCGCACTGTCGTGCCGTTCCGTCCTTCGAACTGAGTGAGGTGCTGCTCGAGCGGCAAGCCGCTGTAGAAGTCGACGGGGAGGAAGGCTGTGAGCGAGTCCGGGGTTGGGCGCGTGAAGTCGAGCGAGACGTGGAGCTCGGTGCGGTCGGTGGTCGGCACGGGGCGGAGCGTGTAGTGGAGGGCGTCGGGTGCGAGCGCGAGCGTGAGTGCCAGGCCGAGGACGAACATCGCGGGGTCTCCTTCGCCGTGCGAAGGCGCGATGTACGCGGCGCGAGGCGAGTTGTTCGGCGGCTCGTGCCGAAGTGCGTGCGGACGTGAGCTTCCGCGTCGCTCACTTCACGAAGTCACGAGGTCCCGCCGTCCCGCCGCGGTCGAGTGCGCCGGATGCTCGGCCGCGCGACCGCGACCGCTCCTCTCATTGGCAGATGCGCAGCGCGAGCCCCGGGCTCGCCGAGTACCCCTGCGGCGCGGCCGGGTCGAAGACGATCAACTGAAGGTCCGCCTCCAGTCCGATCCACGCGGAGACGTTCGGGATCCCGAACGCGACGGTGACGGTGCCCGCTGCCGATGTCGGCAGCGCGAACGTCGTGAGCACCGGCGACGGATCGACGAGCAGCGTGAAACCGTGGACCTGGATCGCGGCTCGTGACAGGCCGAGCAGCAGGTACCCGATCGAGTTCGGGTTCACGTGATCGAACGTGATCGTCTCCGTGGTGCCGAGCATCGGTGAACCGGACCACGAGATCCCCGGGCGGCCGAGCACGCCCGCAGTCCCCGGCCCATAGAGCGCCGGCGGCGCGCAGTCGATCGCGGTGGAGTGGATGCGGAAGTCTGCCTCGAGGTCGCCGTTCCACGGGTTGCGCAGCCACGGCCCGAACGGCTGGAACGGCACCGTGACCGGCCGCGGTCGCACGCGTGCGCGCCAGTGATACTGACCGGGGGCGAGACCGGTCGCTGTGGCCACGAGGACCGGCACCGCCGTCGTGTCCTTCCACGCGCTGATGCCCGACTGCACCGGCGTGGACGAGCCGAGTGGCGCGACTTCCCATTCGATCGCGGAGAACGTGCGGCCAGTCGGCGGCAATGACTCGACCTCGATCCGCAATCCGTCCGAATGCGTGCGCGACAGGTGAGCCACGGCCGCGCTGTCATCGAGGCGATCCTGACGCGGCATCCGCCACTTGCCCGGCCGTCCATTCCCGAAGTATGCGTACACGTCGCCGCGCGCGTGACCGAGCGACGTCTCGGTGAGCGGCGCGCCGACCAGGATGTCGGCGGCACCGTCGCCGTTCACGTCGCCGGCACCGCTGAGCGCGCTTGCGTAGCGCGCTCCGGGGCCGCCGATCGAGGCGAATGCGGCCGTCGGATCGACGCCCGTCGGGCTCCCCAGGTGCTCCACCACGCGCCCCGCGTCGGCGGCGCCCGCATGGTCCCACGCAGGCGCGCCGACCAGCAAGTCGGCGAAGCCGTCGCAGTTCACGTCGCCGGCCGTCGCCAACGCCGCCCCGAACGCACAGCCGGTCTGGGCGCCGTCGAGCACGACCGCGGGAGTCGTCGCTGGAGCACTGATCGCGCCGTGATACACGCTGACTTGCCCGCAATCGATCGCTGATTGGTCAGACTCCGGCGCGCCGACCGCGACGTCGGCGAAGCCGTCGCCGTTCACGTCGCCAGCACCACACACCGCTGTGCCGCAGTGCGCGTCGGGCTGGCCGCCCACGACGGACCAGCACGGCACCACCTCGGCGCCGAGCGAGTGTCCGCGATAAATCGTCGCGCGGCCCTCGTCGCTTGCGGCGCCGTCGAAGTTGGGCGCGCCGACGATGATGTCGGTGAACCCGTCCCGATCGACGTCACCCGCGGTGTCGAGCGCTGCACCGAAGTTCGCGAGCGCTTGCTCGCCATCGATGACCCACAGCGGCGCCGTCGCGAGCCCGGAGACGCCACCGGGGAACAGGAATGCGCGCCCTTCCCCGACCTCGCCCGCGCGGAACGCCGGCGCGCCGACCAGCACGTCGGCGAAACCATCGCCGTTCACGTCGCCGGCTCCGGCGACCGCGGCACCGAAGTGCGCACCGGCTTGCTGACCCTCCGCGAACCAACTCGCCGTGGGGTGAAGGAGGAGATTCGGATCGCCTCCCCGGAACAGGTAGGCGCGGCCCTCGGTCGGCTGTTCGCCGCTGAAAAACGGCGCGCCGATCACGGCGTCGCAGAATCCGTCCGCGTCGACGTCGCCGGCGTTCGCGACCGCGGAGCCAAACTCGTCGCCGGCCTCCTCGCCGTCGACGATCCAGGCCGGCCAGTCGTCCGGACCGTGCTCCGCGCCGGAGTAGACCAGCGCGCGGCCGCGATCGGTCTTCCCACCCGCGTCGAAACCCGGGCAGCCGATCAGCAGTTCGGAGCGTCCATTGCCGTCGAGGTCGCCGAGATTCGCCACCGACGCGCCGACGTTCTCGCCGTCCTGCGTCAGGGGGAAGCTCTGCGATTGCACAGCCCACACTTTGAACTCGCTGGTCGGGTTCGGGCCACCGTAATAGGCGACCACGCGACCCTCTCCGGCCTCGCCGTTCGTGTAGCCGAATGCACCGACCAAGACGTCGGAGAAGCCGTCGCCGTTCACATCGCCGGCGCCCGCGACCGAGTACCCGTGGTGCTCGTCCATCGCGCTGCCCTGCGTCTGCCACGAGGGCGCAGCGGGCCAAGGCCAGTCGCCGGGATAGAGCAACGCGCCGCCCTCGTCGTTTGAACCCAGATTGGGTGCGCCGATGATGAAATCGGCAAAGCCATCGCCATTGACATCGCCAGCTGCGGACATTGCTGCGGAATAGCGATCATCGACATTTGCGCCGATGGCCGACCAGATCGGAGCCGACGCGAGTGTCTCGAGGCGAGCGGAGCCCACGGACCCCTCGATCGGGATCCGGCCCATCAGGAGATCCGGCCAACCGTCCCCGTTTGTGTCCCCGGCGGGAGCGATCGTGTAGCCGAAGACCCGCCTCTCCATTTGTTGATAGACCGTGCTTGGATAAAAGCCGAAGAAAGCGAACTTTCCAGGACCGGCACTGCTGCCAGCGAACAATTGAACAAAGCCCGCATCCATCGCCAAGGCGACATCGCCGTTCCCACCACCCGTGTAGAGGTCGGTGAGGGGCGAACTCACCATCACGTCGGAATATCCGTCGAGATTGGCATCCGCTGCGCTTGCGACCGAGAAGCCGAATTGTTCCCCGGCCTGAGATCCCGCAACGGTCCACACGGGCGCCGCAGCGGGCCCGCCGGGCGCGCCGAGGTAGACGTATGCGGCGCCGACGTCGAGCGCTTCGACGTCGGCCTCGTGTGGGTTGCCGGACGAAACCACGGCGACGTGATCGAACAGCGGCGCACCGATGATGATGTCGGAGCGGCCGTCGTCGTTCGTGTCACCGGCGGTCGCGACGCAGGTTCCGAAGTGCGCACCGACTTGGTTGTTCTCGCCCGTCCAGACGGGCACGCTCGACATCGAGCCGCTGCCGAGGAACACGTACGCGCGACCTTCGTCGAGCTCGCCGTTGTCGGCGAACGGCGCGCCGACGATCACGTCGGAGAGGCCATCGCCGTCGACGTCACCGGCAGTGGAGACGGAGAAGCCGAAGCGCGCGCCGACCTGGTCGCTCTCCGCAATCCAGCTCGGCGCCGGCAGCAGACCGGTGGGGCTGCCGCGGAACACGTAGGCGCGACCTTCCCAGGACTCACCGTTGCTGAAATAGGGTGCGCCGACGATCACGTCGGAGAAGCCGTCGGCATCGACGTCGCCTGCGCCCGCGCTCGCCGCCCCGAAATGCGCGCCGATCTGGTCGCCTTCCGCCGACCACGCCGGCTTCGTTGCGAGCGGATCGACGAAGATCGGGTACCGCGCCGCGCGATCATCAACCTGGATCGTCAGCAGGCCCGCGCCGAGCACGAAGCGCACCGGAAGCGCGCGCCGGTCGGCGTCCCACGCGAGCAGGTGGTCGAACTGGATCGCGCAGTTACCGACCGCATCGCGGAACTCGACGGACTCGCCACCCGCGCTCTCGACCGGCACGAGCGATCCGCCGACGTGCATGCGGAGATCGACGCCCGAGTCGTTCGACCGCGCCGGCCGCTCCTCGAGGACGAAGCCCTGCTCGAGGCCGCGCGCCGCGTTCTCGTACCACTCGACGACGCCGTCGCGCACGATCTCGAGGCGCGAACCGTTCGCCAAGACACGCACGTCCTTCGCCGGCTCGCCGTCGAGCGACAACGCAAGCGACCACGGCGCGACCGTGCGCGCACACGACTCGATGCGCACTCCGTCCGCGGAGAAGCGCGCGATGAACGCGTGGGCGCCGTTTGCTGCGAAGAAGCCGGTGCCGCGTGCGTCGCGCTCGATCGCGTAGGCGGTGTCACGGCGCGCCGATTCTTGCGGCCAGGCCACGGGCGGCGTGACCAGAGCACTGGCGGCTGCAACGATGAACGAGGCACTCAGAATCTGCGGCGACATGGAACGCCTCCCCCGAATCGATGGACCGAGCACAGGCTCCGAGAGTAGCAGCGCCGACGGATTGCGCAGGGGATGGCGGACGCGAGGGTGGTGATTCGATTGACGCGCGGCTCCGATCCCGGGTGCACGCATCGGGCGGCTGCTCGAGGGGAGGCGCCCTCCTCGACCGTGATCTCGTCCGGCGGCGGTCGTGCGAACGCGCGCACGGCGTCGAGGTCACTGCGCGAAAAAGGGGTTGTCGGCCAGCGGGCCGATGTCGTTGTTGATCCGCTCGACGAACTCCGGCTCGGTGATGAGCCGCGCGCGCAGGAACCGAAGGCGCGCGAGGAAGTCGGTGAACCCTTCCGCGGATCACCTGGACCGGGACTCAGAGTCGACGCCCCGCGGCGCCCGCACGTCGATCTTCCCCGGCAGACCCATGTGGAACATCTCGTGAGCGAGGAGCTTCGCCAGCTCGAGATGCGTGGCGTCCGTCTTCGCGAAGCCGATGAAGCAGCGCGGCACCTGCGTGCCGCACACGTTGTCCTCGCGAGGGCTGATCGCGACGATGGAGAATGCGTCGGAGTCGTCGTCGAACACGGCCCGCTGCTGGCGCACGATCGTTTCCGCCAACTCGAAGATGCGCGGCCGGCCGATCTGGAACTGGCCCTGCACCGAGACGAGAACGGGTTTGCCGTCGATGTCGAACGTGTGGAGCGGCGCCGCCCCGCCGCCGAACGTGGCCGTCACGAGCCCGTCGTAGGAGGCGTCGACCTCGATGTGCCGCGGATCGAGCGCGAGCGACGAGTAGAGGCTCCAGCCGGAGGGAGCGTCCGCGAAGTCGATGGCGTAGTGATCGATCTGCGCTGACGCGCCGACGCGCAGCAGCCATTGGCAGCCCGCCACGTGGAAGGAATCGGGCGCGACGTTCGGGCCGAACGAGACGTGACCGAACAGGCCGGGGTCGTACGCGAGCGTGTAGTCGAGGGAGATCTTGCCGTCGGGTGCGGGCGTGACGAGGCGCTCAGTGGGGGAGGCACCCTCGCGAACTGTGGTGCCGTTCAGACCTTCGAAGGTAGTGATGTGTTGCTCGAGGGGCAGGCCGCTGTAGAAGTCGACAGGGAGGGAGACGGTGAAGGCGTCTTGCGTGGGGCGTGTGAAGTCAAGCGCGACGTGGAGTTCGATGCGGTCGGCGATTGGGGTGGGGCGAAGCGTTTAGTGGAGCGAGGCCAGCGAGAGCGTCATCACGAGCGCGAAAACGGGAGTGCGCATCGAGGTCTCTTTCGCGAGCGGCATACGGAATACAGATCAACTTTTCCCGGTCACTACAGATGTTGGAACGCGACAACGGGGCGCAACGCATGGAGAAGAAAGTTCCCGATTCTCAATGCGTGTGGTGCCAAGCGGCAGCGTGATCGAATCGCACGAAGCAATTCGCTTCCGAATTCCTCAGCGCACAGTTTAGAATGAAACAGACGCGACTAGACTGCCGGTGAGACACACATGGCGACGAACAGCCTTCCGATTGACAACCCCGGCACGAGCGCAACACTTGCATATACACGCTCACGCGGCGCACTCTACATCGGGGACTCACTAGGCGCGATTACACGCAAACCACTCGTCGAATTCCGCGGCAAGGTTCAGCTCGTCTTTACATCGCCACCATTTCCGCTTAATCGCAAGAAACGATACGGGAATCTCCATGGGGAAGAATATGTCGAGTGGCTCGCAGCCTATGCAGTGCCCCTCACCGAGTATCTGACCGCCAACGGGTCGATCGTGATCGAAGTGGGAAACGGATGGGATCCTGGCCAGCCCACCGTCTCAACTCTCGCCATCGAAGCACTCCTGGCGTTCAAGAAAAAAGCCCAACTACATCTATGTCAGGAATTCATCTGCTTCAATCCAGCGCGCCTGCCAAGCCCGGCCCAGTGGGTCACCATCGAGCGTTGCAGAGTAAAGGACGCCTTCACGCGAGTGTGGTGGATGTCTCCGACGCCGCGCCCCAAAGCGGATAACGGCCGTATCCTCACCGAATACAGTGATGCGATGCGGCGACTGCTAGCTCGAGGTACATACAACCCCGGAGCGCGCCCATCTGAGCATCACATTGGGGAGACTTCGTTTCTGGCGAACAATGGGGGGGCGATTCCACCCAATGTGTTAATTCCTTCGGCCACCGCGCTGGCGCAGGAAATCCTAGCAGCGGAGAGCCAGATCACAGATGTCCTTACGATCGCAAATACGTCGATGGCCGATCCATATCAGCGCCACTGCCGAGAGAATCACATTCCTCAACATCCTGCGCGCATGCCAATGAAGCTTGTGCAGTTCTTCATCGACTTCCTGACTGACCCTGGAGACGTCATACTCGATCCATTCGCGGGAACAAACTCCACAGGATTCGTCGCCGAACTCCGTGAGCGTCGATGGGTGGGTATTGAGGCCGATGAACACTACGCCCGCACATCTGAAGAGCGTTTTAAGCATTACGAACTGACGGGCGTTAACCCTCTCTTTGGCGAATCGCCTCGACCTGCCTCGCAAAGCGGGCTCGGAGCACGTCAAGAAACGTCTTGAGCTGCTCGATTTCTGTAAGCGGAATCGGGCGCGAGCCGCCGTGTACTCCACGGGTGATGTCCGTGCGGTGGGTCCGCCCACACCATTCCTTCGCGTGACCTATTGCGGTTTCAATCGCACGCACGCGGTCATTTAGCTCGTTTGCGGTGTTCTTTGAGAGGCCGAGAAACGCAGCGGCTCCGAGCCAGGTCCGCGGCTCGTCGCGATCATCTAGCCACGCTCGAAACGGCGGACTCTCAACGAACGGCGCGATTGCAACGTAGATCGGTCCAGGCGACCGGGAAGAAGGACCTTCAATTCCTCGGCTACCGTGAATCGCGGCTGCTTC
This sequence comes from uncultured Phycisphaeraceae bacterium, assembly GCA_964493525.1. Taxonomy (GTDB): domain Bacteria; phylum Planctomycetota; class B15-G4; order B15-G4; family JADJEK01; genus CAZBOK01. The sequence goes on from CAZBOK010000001.1 coordinate 45,856, forward strand.
CGCCGCCCCTAGGTCTGTCAATCGATAATAGTTTGGCTTGGTCTTCTCAACAAATCGCCTCCGCACCGGATTGTCTTTCTTGGACTGGCCCATGATCTCCATCATGACTCGCTTGTGATCCGGGTGCGTTGTTTCGAACCCACGCAATCCAAATCGATTGTTGTCGCGACGCCATGCGGCGACGGTCAACTCCCATTCCGTGAATTCACGCTTACCGGCAGCCGCCAAGTCCGCAGCGGCTAGAAGGATCTCTTGCGTCGCAGTTCGCCTGTTCGTTGGCGAACTCACGTCGCGCGATCTCCGGCATCGGCGAGCACGTCCGCGATGTTGTAGGCATCCTCAATGAACGGCGCACATTCGGTTTCCGCCGTGGCGAATCGCTCGCGAAACTGAAGTTCAGTCAACGGCGCCTCACGCGCCTGTTCGAATACCCACAGTCGCTTGAGAATCTCGAAACACTTTATTGCGACGAAGTGGTAGTAGGTTTCCGTCGCGATGCCGGCCATGCCCTTGCGTCCACCTCTTCCGCGACGCGCCTGAATCGATTCCCGGCTATCCGGATTGATAAATATCACGTTCTCGAACGCCGGGTCAAAATCATTGATAGTCGGCAAGTGCTCAGATGGCATGATCGTGCGCTGTTCCAACGGATAGTGATCCATGCCCGGCGCGGACGTGCCGCAGAGCAAGATGATCGGGATCTCTCCTCCGGCATTACCACCAGTGCCTCGCCGTGGCAGAACTCGCTCCGATCCCACGCGCGCCAATGCCGATGCCGTATCGATCTGGTTGCTTCCCCAACGAACGCGAATGGTCGCGGTGCCTTCGCATGAACCGGATACGTAGAGACCATTACGACTGATCCGCCCCATGCCGATCTCATCGATGGAAGCGTCGTGTAGCAAGTCGTCTCTGACTCCCCCCGCCGTCATGTATTCGATCTTGATGGCCAGGTGTTCGCCCTGCAGTAGTTGTCGGTCAGGGATGCCGGAGATGCTGGCACCCGTACAGCACACCAACTCGATCGTCACGCGATTCGACTTGACGCTCCCATCTTCGCTTTCGAAGGACACGACCGTCTTGCCGACGGATAGGCCGGTCACTTGGTTCGAGGCGTCAACAGTAGCGTGGTTAGCCGGATCCAACTTCGCAACAAGTCTCGGCGATGCGACGGGTCGGAGCTCTCCTGCGGCGGTCTGCTCAAACGCCTTCACTCGCAGTGGCACGGTTGCACCAACCGCGATCGCGATGCTTGCAGATCTCCCCTCAAGCTCTATGACGTTAACGAGATCGCCCCTCGGAGGAGATAGTGGGCGTGACTTCTTCGTGCCGTCCGTCCCGTCTCCTTGTTGCCCCTCGCCGGCACCCCGATCGCCGCGATCGCGCTCCTTCAGAAACCTGCGCATCAGATCGCGGAGCTTCTGAAGGCTTTCATTCACTTTGTCGCGATCCTCGGCCCGATGTTCCTTGGCCGTGGCCTGTTGGATTCTGTCCGCGAGTGTCTTGACCTGGGTGGCGGTCCAATCCTGGAGTCCGCGAATCAGTGGAGTATCGTTGAGTGACTTCCGATCCGCGCCAGTGACGTGCTCACCGTCAATAGCGGGAACTCGAAGCTCACCGAACACGAATCCTGAAGACGCGCCTGGACTCAGGTCCGCAACGCTCCAGAGGCCAACGACGTTCCTGTTGTTTCGGACCCGAATGACGTGGAGAGGTCGCATGTCCTCGGTACGTAATGACCGAGCACTGGTACGTAGAGTGAGTACGCGGCTGCGGGCGTCGCCAGTACCCGTACGCACGGGGTCGCCGGTCTGAGGGTCGATTACTTCGTCGGGCACCGGAACCACCAGTGTCTCAAGGAACCCAGGGAAAGGCTCAGGATATTCGACCTTCGCTGGCGAACCACCGATGATCTGTCCATCGACAATGAACCACACCGCGCAAGACTCAAGGGTGAGCGCAGCTTGCGGATGCGTCTCAACGGACCGACGAATCTCCGCAGCTAGTCGGCGCACCGTTTCTTCCCTCGCGCGCGCCCAATCCTTCACAGAGTTTACCTGCGCGACCGTGTAGGTCTGTCGTGCATCGAACACTCTCTGTGCTTGTTCTGGCAAGTGATCGAATCGAAGCCCGATGTCGGCAAGCGCCTTGTCGAATTGCTTCCGAGGCACATCGACGCGCTGATCCTCGACAGCCTTTCCACCCTCGATCGCAATCCCAGGCTTAAATCGCGTGCGTTCGTTATCGTTCTCATAACCCATCCGCGTTCGACGATGGTCATGGCACGATTCGAAGGAAGAATCCGAAGTCGAACCGAGCACCATGAAAGCCTTGCCGCCGTTGCCATGCCCACCTTCGATGTCGGCAGCCTTGTCGCGAGCATTGGCAGTTGGATCCGACCATGTTTCCCATCTCATGAATTGGTCTGCAGTGGCTCCTGCGAAGTCAATAACAGCAATCGCCCTGTCGCCCGTGTTGACGGCGACAACTATCGTGCGCTGGTCCGGCTCCGTGATGCCGAGACGGCTGTATTGGTCCTTCGCATTCTTGATCAGCTCAGGAAGTCCGTCCCTGACGCCCTGAAATCGGGACAAGAGCTGCATGAGCGTGTGGGGAACGTCGATCGGAATCCGTTCCCGGAACTGATACCTTGCCATACACATTCCCCAAGCAGCAACTGCCGAGTAGCGCGAGGCAACGATTCCAACGACAACTAGCGAGCGCTTACGACTGCACCCGAGCGATGAGGCGTGCTGTCAACTCCGCTGGATAACGACCGGATCTTCGTGATCCGATGCCCGGAAGTCAATCGGTCGGCGCTCAGTCGCCTCGTCGGTCGCTTTACTGGCGCGCGGATGTATTCGGGACACTGTGGATTGGAATTGGAGCAAGAGTGTTCAACACCTCGCACCGAAGCCGGGCACGCTCGTCAGCGCCTCGCTAGTTTCGGGTGTTGTCGGCAGGGCAATCGACACCGACCCGTCCAAGTACTCGCCCTTCATGCGCGTCTTTGAGAGCCTTGTGCGATCACAAGCGACTGTCGAACTGGAGCTTCCACTGTTGAGGCGGTCGCGGGAAGCCGTGGGATCCCTTGAACGCAGGTCACGCCTCTTCGTTGCCCGGGCTCGACATGCAGGACTCGTTCGACCCGCAATCCCTCGTGGCCACGAGAGCGATCGTCGAGGAGAAACTGCAGAAGAGGGGGCATGGTCCCACACAGGGCTCGGGTGACTCGGAGCGTTCAAAGCTCCCCGCGACCACGCTCCAGAGTACATGCACCTTTCAGGGATCGCGATACCGGGAGTCGCCCTCAGTTGCGAGGGCAGTGCAGCTCACACGAACGATGACGGGATCGACCGCAACAAGTCCGATGCGGGCTGACCATGCCGCTTTGCTGCTCTCAACCCCACCACCGCCTCCATCACCGCATACTGCTCCCCGTCAAACCCCGCGACAAACCTCCCACCTCTCACATCCCCGCGCATCTCCATCCTTCTCAGCACCCGCAGCACATCCCGCCACGGCACCTTCGAGAACGCCCAGCGCTCCTTGCTCGCCGTCATCCGGAACACGACGCCCGTCCTTCGGAGCAGCACGCGCGCGACGAACTCGGCGTCGGTCATCGCCAATTGAAGCGGCGCGCTCTCCGCTGACTCGACTCCCCGCAGCCGACTGAACCTTCCGGTCCCGCCCGAGCCGCGCACTCCCTCGAACAAGGCCCGCCTCCGCCGGCTCGGCGGAACGATCAATCCGCGCACGGCGGCAAACGAGTCCGCCGTCGCCAGGCCGTGCGCGATCAACGACTGCAGCGCGGCCTCCAATTGGTTCGGAAGCAGCTTCGCCCTGCGCGCGATCTCCGCGGGGAACAGCGCGCCGTGCTGGTCGAGCAAGCCGAGCACTTCCTTCGCGTCGCCGCTCAACGCCTCGATCGTCTCCGGCGTCGTCGGCTCGGCGATCGACAGCCACTGATCCAAGTCGTCGCGCTTCACGAGCGTCATCGGCATCGCGCGCATCGATGCGTTGCCGGCGCCGAAGAATCGTCCCCACGTGACCTCGCCGCCGAGCGTCAACTGGTCGAGCCACTCCCTCCGATACCCCTGCACCCGCGCGGGCAGGATCGTGCGCTCCCACTCGGGCGCGGGCGCTTCCCAGCCGGCGAGCTGCTCGATGACCGTCCGCACGCCGTGCGGGCCTTCGAGCCGGTGGCCTTCCGCCGCGTGCTGCCACTGCGCGAGGAACTGCTCGAACACCGCGGCGCTGACCGGCTCGATCTCCTTGCGCAATCGTTCGAGCATCCGGCGCCGGATGCGGATCAGCAGGCGTCGCTCGCACCAGCACTCGCGCCCGCGCCAGCGCGCGCGGAGCACGTGGCCTTCGGCATCGAGCTCCTTCAGCGTCAACAACTCGGCGTGCATCGAATCGCCGGGCTCGCTCGCGAAGACGGGCCCGAGCGCTTCGAGCCGGCCGCGCGTTACCGTCTTCTCGTCGCGGCTCGCTTCCGCCGCATACCAGCGCTCGCCGTCGCGCACGACGCGGCCGGCGGCGGCGAGCGCGTCGATCCACGGACGCCACGCGGTCGCCTCGCTTTCCGTCACGAACCCCATCCACGTCAGTGCCTCATGCACCTCCTCGGCATTCCTCGGATCCGGCCACGCCTCGTCCTTCACCGCCATCACCGCCGCGTCGTCGAGTTCTCCCGCCTCCGCGTCCGACTCCGGCAGCACGCCGGCCGTGATCACCGCGCGCGTCCTGCGCTCCTCGAGCGGAGCGTCATCGAGGAACGCGTACGGCCGCGCGTTCACCACCTCGTGCGCGAGCGGCGACGGCTTCGGCGTGTCGACGAAGCGGGTTTCGATCGCGCCCGACTGCATCCCCGCGACGACCTCGAGCATCCCGTCGGCGTCCATCGATTCGTTCAGGCAGTCTTCGATCGTCTGCCGCACGAGCGGGTGCTCCATCGGCACCGGCAGGTCGGGAGTCGTCAGCGTCTCGGGGCACGCGTTCGCCTGCGGGAAGGCGGCGGTGAGGAAGTCGTTCGCGCGCATCCGCTGCAGGATCAAAGGCACGCGCGCGCCGTTGTTCATGCGGTCCATCAACAGTGAACGGCCGACGTTCCAGCGCCAGCGGTTGCCGAAGATCGGCGTCTGCAGCACCGCCTGGATCAGCACGTCCTTCGCGCTGTTCGGATGCAGCAGC
>CAZBOK010000002.1:0-48460 GCA_964493525.1 uncultured Phycisphaeraceae bacterium
CGGGCACGGACCCGTACCCGTCGGCCCCGGTCACCGGGTTTTCTGCATCCACGGCGCAATCCGCGTGGAGAGCATCCCCATCTCCCCGAGCCGCATCAACCGCTTCAGGATCTCCTGCGCCTGATCCGGATGTGCGCGGCACATCGCGTCGATGGCGGGCAAACCCTCGTCCTCGAGGCGCTCGAGGCACTCGGCAACCAGTTCCTCGAGGGTCGGCATCGCATTCTCTCTCCGCGGACTCATCCACCAACAGCAGGAATCCAAGGCTACGGTCCCGAGGATTCCGGAAAAGTCCGGCGGATTCGTCGAGATAGAATCCCGCCCCGTGAGCGAACGGAAACTCGTCGACGACGCGACCAAGGGCGACGGAGTCGCCGTCGATCAACTTCTCTCCCAGCATCTCCCCGGTCTGCGGGCTTTCGTCCGGTTGCGGATGGGCCCGCAGATGCGCGCAAAGGAGTCGGGCGAGGACGTCGTCCAGTCCGTGGTGCGGGACATCCTGCAGCACATGGACCGCTTCCAGTACCCCGGCGAGAAGGGGTTCAAGCAGTGGCTGTACACGACGGCGCTGCGCAAGATCGCGAACAAGTACGAGTACTACCGCGCGGCCAAGCGCGACATGGTTCGCGAGATGCCGCAGCCGCAGGCCGGCACGTTCACGACGGCCGACGAGAACGCGTTCGAGAAGGCGTGCGAGGACATCTACACGCCGAGCAAGCAGTTGATGGCGAAGGAGCGCATCAAGAAGGTCGAGGAGGCGTTCGAGCAGTTGCCGGACGACTACCGCGAGGTGATCGTGCTCTCGAAGCTGCTCGAGCTGTCGCGCACCGACGTCGCGAAGGAGATGAACCGCTCCGAAGCGTCGGTCCGCAACCTGCTCTTCCGCGCGCTCTCGCGCCTCGCCGAGATCATGGAGTCCCAGCCGGGCTGACCCCGCCCGTGCCCGCGCGCGGGCACGTGGACGCGGTCGTTGGCGGGCGAGTTTTCGCGAGCGCTCGCGTGCGCAGCGGCCGTTCTCGCGCAAACGCCAGCGCAAGCGCGAACCCGAAAACGTAAACGTCAGCGCTCGCGAGAACGCGCCCCCCAACGCCCCCGCGCACGCTCCCGTTCCCGCGCGCGTTCCCGCGCACGTTCCGCCGCGCGTGCGCGTCCCCGTCGTCACTCCCCGATCAGCTTCGCGATGCGCGGATCCTCACGCCACGGCGCGACGATCGGCCCCTTCAAGAACTCGCCGACATCCGGCTGACCCAGCTCTTTCGCCTTCGCGAACCGCGCCGCGGCGCCCGCGATATCACCGTCGACGAGCCGGGCGCGCTCCGCGGCGTCGAGTCGCGCATCCTTCTGCGCCAGCTCCGCGGCGTTCAACAGGACGCTGCCGCAGCGGTAGGCCATGTCCGCCGCGTCGTAGTTCACGCCGTCGAGGTCGGCGATCGTCTGGCGCATCGCACGGTGATCGCCGAGCTGGTACAGCACGTTCGCGTGATGGATGGAGATCGTGTACGTGAGGTCGTGCGCGTTCTGCAGGTCGGGGAACAAGCGCCGCGCCTCGCGCAGATCGGCGAGCGCTTCACTGCGCAGCCGCGCGGCTTCGGCGAGATCCTTGCGGTCCTCGGCGATCGACGCGAGCCGGTCGCGATCGAACGCGAGGTTGATGCGGTGCGCTTCCGAATCGGGTTGCTCGCTCGCGAGGCTCGCGAGCACGCCGACCGCCTCGCGGTAGAGCGCGACGGCGTCGTCGATGCGGTCCTGCTTCAGCCGCGCGTCGGCGAGCCCTCCGATCACGTCGGCGAACATCGCGCGATACGAGGCGTTCTTCGGCACCTCCGCGACGAGACGGCGCGCGTGCTGCTCGCCTTCCTCGAGGAGCGCCGCCGCGTCTTGGAGCGGCGCCAGCTCGAGCGCGGCCGCTCCGTTCAGGATCAGCATCTGCAGCATCTGCTCGCGGTTCTGCAGCACCGCCGGGTTCTGCAGCAGGATCGTGCGCGCCATGTCGGTGGCCGACTTGTACTCGCGCAGCGCTTCGTCTCCCGCGCCGCGCGCGTAGAGCACCTGCCCGAGCCCGTTGTGCGTCTCGGCGAACAGGTGCTGGATCGAGTCGTCGTCCGGATGCGCGCGATAGAGGACGTCGAGCGCGGCGGCGGCCTGACGGAGGCTCGGCTCGGCGTCATCGGAACGCCCCCACGTCTGCAGCAGGCAGCCGAGGTTCGCGAGGTAGCTCGCCTTGCGGAACTGCGCGTCGGGATCGTCCGGCGTCCGCGCGAGCACCTGATCGATCGCCGCGAGCGAGCGGCGCCGCAGCGCGAGCGACTCGTCGCGCTTGCCGAAGTCCACCTCGACGCCGGCGAGGTCGTTCGCGCATTGCGCGAGTGAAGTCAGCGCGTCGAGATCGTCGGGTTGCTCGCCCGCGATGGCGGCGATCGCGTCGAGCGATTCGTGCCACAGCGGCATCGACTGCGCGTCGCGTCCGGCTTCGTGGAGCGCGCGCGCTCGCTTCCAGCGCAGGATCGCGAGAGCGAGTCGTCCGGAATGCGCGTTCGGGAATCGTGAGAGCGACGTGGCGAAGAGCCGCTCCGCGGATTCGTACGCCGAGATCGCCGCGTCCAGCTCGCCGAGGCTCGTCTCGATGTTCGCCACGCGCCGATACATCTCGGCCGCGTGGTACTGCGCGTCGACGCTGTCGGTCTGCGACTGCAACGCCTGCTGGCAGATCGACAGCGCGTCCTTCAGCACTTCGCTCCGCACGGTCGCCATGCGCGGGATCCGGACCAGCCGCTCGTCGGACAGCCGCACGAGCATGCGGTCGACCGCTTCGAACGCGCGGTCGAGGTTCGCTTCCGCGCGATCCTTCTCCTTCTCGATCGCGGCGTGCGCGCTCTTCTGCTGGATCGCGTAGCCGAGCGGACCGCCGAGCACGACGAGCGTGCCGAGCAGCGCGGTCACCGTCCATGCGGGATGCCGCTGCGCGAAGCGCCGCATCCGCAGCAGCGGGCCGGGGCGCTTGGCGCGGATCGGGCGCAGCTCGAGCACGTTGCGCAGGTCGTTCGCGAACTCCGTCGCGGTCGCGTAGCGGCGCGCCGGATCCTTCTCGAGCGTCGTGAGGCAGACGGTCTCCGCGTCCCACGGGATCGTGCCGTTGATCCGCTGCAGCGGCGTCGGCGGCTCGGTGAGGATGCGGAGCTGCAGCGCGTCGACGTAGGTGTCCTCGAACGGCGCGACCAGCGCGAGCGTCTCGTACAGCGTCGCACCGAGCGAGTAGACGTCGCTCGGCGCGCCGATCTGGTCCGCGAGACCGCGCACCTGTTCGGGCGGCATGTACGCCATCGAGCCGAGCTGCGAGCCGCTGCGCGTGATCCGCTCCGACCCCTGCAGCACGGCGAGCCCGAAGTCGACGAGGCGCACCCGACCGTCGGCGGTGATCATCAGGTTCGACGGCTTCATGTCGCGGTGCAGCACGCCGCGCGAGTGAGCGTGCTCGAGCGCTTCGGCCGCCTGCAGTGCGATGCGGAAGCACGCTTCGACGAGGCTGCGTCCGAGCGCGTCGGGATCGACGGGCGGGTCGGTCGCCGCGAGCACGCCGGACTCGCGCAGGCATGCGTCGAGCGCGGCCGCGAAGTCGCGAACGCCCAGGTCGCTCGGGTTCTTCCCCGCGAGCTTCGCGATCACCGTCGAGAGCGAGACGCCGTGCACGCGCTCCATCGCGAAGAACGGGATCCCCTTCTCCTCGCCGACGGTGAACACCGGCACGATGCTCGGGTGCTGCAGGCGCGCGACGGCCTCTGCCTCGCGGCGGAACCGCTCGCGCGCGCCGGGGAAGTAGAGCGTCTCGGGGCGCACGAGCTTGAGCGCCACTTCGCGGCCGAGCGACTCCTGGATCGCGAGGTAGACGACGCCCATGCCGCCGCCGCCGAGTCGGCGCAGCAGTCGGAAGTCGCCGAGCCGCTCCGGAAACGCGTCGTCCTCGGGATGCTCGCTCCCCGAACCGACCAGGCCCATCGCCTGCAGCATCTCGACGCGCTGGCGGATCGCGGACGCGTGGTCCGCGTGCTCCGCGCAGAACGCGTCGAGCGCGCGTGAGCCCTCGCGCTCCATGCGATCGAGGCAGTCCGCCACCAGCGCCTGCAGCGCCTCGTTCTTCGAGTCGGATTCCGTCCGTTCGTCCATCGAGTCCCGTGAGGTCGCGCCGGCGGCGCGCGCCGGCGCGGCGCGGCCGACCAGCGTAGCGCGGAGCGCGGTCGGTCGGGTTGCCGCGAAACGCGGCGGGTCGCAGCGATCCGCGGCAGCGGTGCGCGGCGCCGCCGGCGGCGAGCGATCGATCCTCGAGCGAGGCGCGGGCGCGTCGATGTTTGCCGGGCATCGACTTGCGCGAATCCTCGAATCGGCGCGGCGCGCGACGCGGGACCGGCACGCGCGTCGCACTGGCGGACACCGCTTCCGTCCCCAACTTTCCCAGGAGTCTCCGATGAATCGCCTCTCTCGAATCCTCGCCGGCGCGACGTCGATCGCGCTCACGCTCCCCGCGGTCTCGTCCGCACAGTCGTTGTGGGCCGTGAACGGTCCGACCGCGACGATGGGCCGCTTTAACGGCGGGCCTGCCGGTCCGTGCGCCTACCCCGCCGGCCCGGTGCTCGGCTTCGGCCCTTACGCGCCGGCGTTCTTCGGCTGCCCGACGGCCGGCCCGGTCGCGGGCCCCGCGATCGGCGACATCGCGCTCGACCGCACCACCGACACGTTGTGGGTCACCGACGGCGTGGTCGTGACGAACTACACGCGCGCCGGCGTCGTGCTGAACTCGAAGCCGGCGCCGATCCTGACCGGTGCGCCGATCACCGGACTCGGATTCGGGATGCTCGCCGTCGGACCCGTGCTGTGGGTCACCGACGGGATCATGGCCGCGGCCGTCGCGCTGCCGACGGCGATGTGCGCGCCGTTCGTGTTCGTCGTCCCGCCGTTCCCGCTGCCCGCGCCGGCGATGGGCGCGGCGACCGACATCGACTTCGATCCGACGAGCGGAACGCTCTTCGTCTCGACGATGGCGGGCTTCGTCGAGAACGTCCTGATCGGCGGCGGCGTCGGTCCGTTCGGAGTGTTCGTCCCCGCGTGCGGCGCCGCCGCTCCGCTCGTCGGCATCGCGGTCGACACGTCGACGTGCGGCACGCTGTTCGTCACGACCGGCCCGCTCGTGATGCACGTCGGCTTCGCCGGCGCGCCCGCGGCTCCGACGATCTACGCGCCGGTGCCGTGCTTCCCGTTCCCCGGCCCTCCCGGCACGAACGGTCTCACGTTCGATGCGGCCGGCGTCCCGTTCGGCGCGTCGTGCGATCCGGTGCTGCCGCCGCCGACGATGGGAACGTTCGGACAGGCGACGACGCCCGGCCCCGGCTTCGGCGTGACGTTGACCGGTTCGGCGCCCGGCATCGCGCTCCTCGTCGTCGGCGGTCCGACGTGCCCGCCGGGATTCCTCGGCGTGTGCCCGGTGTACACGCTGCCCGCGCTCCTCACGATCGGTCCGTTCCCGAGCGGCGCGGCGCTCACCGTGCCGCTGCCGATCCCGGCCGGCGTGCCCTGCACCACCGGTGCGATCGGACTGCAGTTCCTGATCGGCAAGACCGGCGGCGGCTTCCAGACCACGAACGGCATCGAGGTCTCCGTCGCGCAGTTGTGATCGGATCGAATGAACTCGGCCGCGGGCGAGCGAACGCCCGCGGCCGGTGGTGAGTTCGGAAGCGGAGGGCGCGGCCCCCTCATCGGGGCCGCGCCCGTTTTCGTCCCGCTGAAGAGATCCGCCGGCGACGAGCACCGCGGCCTCCGCGCTCCGCAGCCGGGCGAACGCCGCCGGGGTTTTCAACGGGCGGCTAACATCGCGCGCCATGTCCTCCCTCGAATCGCGTGCGAAGGAGATCTTCCTCGACGCGCTCGAGCACGAGGGAGCCGCGCGCGACGCGTTCCTCTCGCGCGCCTGCGCCGACGACCTCGACCTGCGCCGCCGCGTGCTGCAGCTCCTCGCATCGCACCAGCCGAGCGCGATGGACGTCGTCACGACCGGGCCCGCGGACCTCGGGCCGGGCATGACGATCGGCAACTACCGCTTGATCTCGCAGCTCGGTGAAGGCGGGTTCGGCGCGGTGTTCCTCGCCGAGCAGGAGCGCCCGGTGAAGCGGCAGGTCGCTCTCAAGATCCTCAAGCTCGGCATGGACACGAAGCGCGTGATCGCGCGCTTCGAGCAGGAGCGTCAGGCCCTCGCGCGGATGGACCATCCGAACATCGCGAAGGTGCACGACGCGGGCAGCACGGCGTCCGGCCGGCCGTTCTTCGTGATGGAGCTGGTCGCCGGCGAGCCGATCACGAAGTTCTGCGCCGATCGCGCGGCGTCGCTCGACGAGCGGCTCGGCTTGTTCCACGCGGTCTGCCTCGCGGTGCATCACGCGCACCAGAAGGGCATCATCCACCGCGACCTGAAACCGGCGAACGTGCTGGTCGCGGACGTCGACGGCGTGGCGGTTCCGAAGGTGATCGACTTCGGCGTCGCGAAAGCGATCGAAGGCGACCTCACGCCGCACTCGGTGCTCACGCGCGAGCACCAGGCGATCGGCACGCCGGCGTACATGAGCCCGGAGCAGATGCGCGGCGACTCCGACGTCGACACCCGCAGCGACGTCTACGCCCTCGGCGTCGTCCTCTTCCAGATCCTCACCGACGCGTTGCCGTTCGATCCCGCGTCGACGCCGCTCGATCAGTTCCGCAGCTCGGTGCTCGAGGACGAGCCGCCGCGGCCGAGCGCGCGGCTCAAGCACTCGACCGATCCGTCGCGCGACTACCGCGTGCCGCGCGAGCTCGACTGGATCGTGCTGCACTGCCTCGCGAAGGACCGCGACAACCGGTACTCGAGCGCGGCCGCGCTCGCCGAGGACGTCGACCGCCTGCTGCACGACCAGCCGATCGTCGCCGCGCCGCCGTCCGCGTGGTACCGACTCCGCAAGCTCGTGCGTCGCAATCGCACCGCCGCGATCGCGAGCGCGCTGGTCGTCCTCGCGCTCGTCGCCGGCGCCGTCGCGACGACCCGCGGCTACATCGAGGCGCGCCGCCAGACGCGCCTCGCGAACGCGATCAACGACTTCCTCACGCACAGCGTCCTCCCCGCCGCGCTGCCGTCGTCGCAGCCCGGCCGCGGCCGCGACGTCACGATGCGCGCGGTGCTCGACAGCGCCGCGGAGCGCATCGAGAAGGATCCGTCCACCATCGACGGTTTTCGCGACGACCCGCTGATCGAAGCCGGCATCCGCTTCACCATCGGGGACGCTTACCTCGGCCTCGGGATGTTCAAGGAGGCGGAGGCGCACTTCGCCCGCGCGGAAGCGCTGCGGCGTGCGACGCTCGGCGACGACGACCCGGCGACGCTCTGTGCGATCGACGTGCGCGCGACCGCGCTGCGGCAGCTCGGCCGATTCGACGACGCGGCGAATCTCCTGCGCGAGGAGCTCGCGGCGAAGCTCCGCGAATTCGGCGAGCGGTCGTTCGACGTCGCGACGGTGCGCATGGGCCTCGCGCTGACGCTCTCGAAGCGCGGCGATCGGGCCGAGGCGATCGCGTTGTGCCGCACGATCCTCGCTTCGGTCCCGGACGACGAGTCGATCGAGAACCAGCGCATCCGCCACAACGTGGGCGTCGCTCTCTCGGAGTGCGGAGAACGCGGCGAAGCGGAGGCCTTGATCCGGCGGGCGCTCGAGGTCGAGCGCACGCAGCTCGGCCTCGATGAGCCGGGCGTGCTGCAGTCGACGATCAACTTCGCGACCACGCTCAGCGGCGTGAACGACCAGGAGGCGCGGCGCATCCTCGAAGACGTGTTGCCGCGCGCCCGGCGCATCCTCGGCGACGAGCACCAGGACGTGCTGATCGGTGCGAGCACGTACGGCGGCTTACTGGTGCGCGCGAACGAGATCGACGCGGCGGACGCGCTGCTGACCCCCGCGCTCGCCACGGCGCGCGAGCGGCTCGGGCCGCGCCAGCTCACGACGCTCCACCTCGCGCACGTCCTGTCGATGGTGCGTGAACAGCAGGACCGGTATCCGGAAGCCGAGGCGCTGACGCGCGAAGCCCTCGAGATCGCCAGCGAGACGATCGGCGAGAACCAGATCCTCACCATCGTGCTGTTGAACGACCTCGCGCACGAGCTCGGCGCCCAGGACAAGGACTCGGAGCTGGAGCCGATCCTGCGACGCGCGCTCGCCGCGGCGGAAGCGGTGTTCCCGAAGGGCGACCCCCGCGTCGCGATGTGTCGCGAGAACCTCGTCCGGCACCTGCGGCGTTCGGGGCGCGAGGACGACGCGCGCGCCGTCGAATCCGCGGCGGACGCGCCGGCTGCCGAGAAGCCGTGACCGGCGCGCTCAGCGCGAGAGCGTCTGACCGAAGAAGTCGAACGTCGACGGGCCGCCGGGCTCCGGGATCAGCGTGCTCCCCGTGCCGCTGAGTCCGGACACCGAACCGTACGCCACGATCACGGCGCCCGCGGCCGTCGCCGCCGACACCGTGCGCGACGGAACCGCGATCAGGAGGTCGTCGAACCCGTCGCCGTTGTAGTCGCCGCTCGCGAGAGACTTCCCGCAATCGTCTCCGGCGACGACGCTGCCGGCCAAACCGCCCTGCCCCTCGACGAGCCGGTCGGCGACGCCGATCAATCCGCCGGACGAGCCGTGCAGCACCTGCACCATCCCGACGTTGAATTGTCCGGCGATGTCCTCGCCGGTCGACGAGATCGCGAGGTCGGGGAACCGGTCGCCGTCGAAGTCGCCGCTCGCGAGAGCCCACGCGAACTCGTCGCTCTCGATGCCGACCTCGCTCGGATCAGCGAGCGACTGCGTCCACGTCGTCTCGTCACCGAGCGCGAGCTTCCGCTTCTTCGCTCCGATCACGCTGAGCGCGCCGGTGAACGACGCGTGTCCGGGGCGCCCGACGACCAGCTCCGGGCGCTTCTTGCGATCGAAGTCGGCGACGATGAGCGACCGCGCGAGGAAGCCGCCGTCCAGCATCACGTCGCCGTCCTCACCGAGATCGGCCGCGCCGTACATGCGGCTCTTCTTCGCGGTGATCCCCTTCTTCGAGCCCATGAACCACCACAGCCCGCCGCGCGGCTTGCCGGTGCCGAGAGCTTCGGATTGCGCGGTCACGAAGAGGTCGTCGAAGCCGTCGTGGTTCAGGTCGCCGGCGAACAACGCGCCGCCGAAGTGATCGAGCTGCTCGGCCGCGTCCGCCACGTCCTTCGTGTCCTGCGTGAAGAAGCGGCTGCCCGTCGCGGTCAGCAGGTGCTTCGAGCCGCGCAGCACGTGGAAGCCGCCGGCGCCCACCGCGCCCGGCAGGTTCTCGTTCACGCCGATCGCGAGGTCGCAGAATCCGTCGCCGTCGAAATCGCCCGCGGCGAGCGACGCGCCGAACGACTCGGACTCGACGTCGATCGAGCCGAGCTCGATCGGATCTTCCGCGGTCTCGTCGATGCCGGGGGAGTCCTGGCTCCAGAACTGCGCGTGCTCGATGTCGAACTGGAACGCGCCGCCGCGGACCACGACGACCGCTCCCGCCAGCGGGTGGCCGTCGATCGTCGCGCCCGCGACGCCGATCGCGAGGTCGTCGAATCCGTCGTGGTCGAAGTCGCCGGTCGCGAGCGCGCGGCCGAATCCGGCGAGGTTCTGCGTGATGCCGAACTTCGCGGGCTCGAGCGAGAGGTACTGCCCGGGCAACAGCCCCGCGCCGCCGCCGAACATCGCGTACACGCGTCCGGGCGCGACCGCGGGGAGACCCGCGCCGGAGGAGCTGATCGCGACGTCGGCGTAACCATCGCCGTTGAAGTCCGCCGCGCGAGCGACGAACGGGAGCGTGAAGCACGAGAGGACGAACGCGATGCGGTTCATGTCGAAGCTCAGTGAGTGACGACCCAGCCGAACATGTAGTACTCGTAGGCGCCGCCCGGTTCGGTGAACGTGGCCGACGCTCCCGTTCCGAGGCCGCCCTCGGCGCCGTAGAGGACGATCACGCGCCCGGCGCTCGTGAGCGGCGGGACCAGCGAGAGGCTCGCGGGCACCGCCTGTTGCGGCAGGCCGATCAACAGGTCGGTGAAGCCGTCGCCGTTGAAGTCGCCGGCGGAGAGCGTCGCACCGAACTGGTCGTTCGATTCGTTCGTGTCCGGGACGCCGGTCGAGTTCTGGCTCAGCGTCGTGCCCGGCGTCGCGAACCCGAGCACGTTGCCGCGCAGGACCTGCACGAGTCCGGTCTGGTTGATGCCGCCGATCGCTTCGATCGGCGCGCCGGCGACGAGATCGACGAAGCCGTCGTGGTCGAAGTCGCCGGTCGCGAGCGAGGCGCCGAGCTGGTCGAACGCCTCGTTCGTCTCGCTCGGGTCGATCACGTGCTCCGAGAACGTCACCGCGTTCGCGACGTCGATGTCCTTGCCGATCGAGTGGAGGATCGCGACGCGGCCCTCGCCGTTCGCCGCGTCGGACAGGCCGAGGATGAGCTCGCTCTTCCCGTCGCGATCGAGGTCGGACACCTCGACGCCGGAGCAGAACGGGATCGACACTCCCGGCGCGTCGTCGCCCAACTGGTGCGCGGTGAGCAGGCGGTTCTTCTTCGCGGAGAGACCCTGATTCGATCCGAACATCACCGCCACCGCGCCCGCGGTCGGACCATCGGCGGACGTCTCACCCAACACGACCGCGACGAGATCGTCGAACCCGTCGCCGTTCAGGTCGCCCGCGCGCAGCGAGCGCCCGAAGAAGTCGTTCGCCTCGGCCGCGTCCTTCATCTTCTTGGTGTCCTGCGTGAAGAACTGGTCGTGCTTCGCACTCAGCCCTTTCTTCGAGCCGTAGAGCACGTGCACTCCGCCGGCGCCGCTCGCGTCCTTCGCGTTGTGGAACACCGAGATGGCGAGGTCGTCGAAGCGATCGCCGTCGAAGTTCCCTGCCGCGAGCGACCAACCGAAACACTCGGCGGTGCCGTTCACGGGGTCGCCGATCTTCTGCCGCACGCCGGGCGTGTCGCGCGTCCAGATCCGGAAGCGCGTCTTGTCGATGCCGGTCGCCGAGCCGGGAACCACGAGGACGAGACCGGCGGAATCGTGGCCGTCGACGGGCGCGAGTTCCGCGCCGATCGCGAGGTCGTCGAAGCCGTCGCCGTCGAAGTCGCCCGCGGCGAGCGCGGCGCCGAAGTAGGGCTGGTTCGGGCCGTCGATCGGGAAGTCGGTCCACTTCAGCGTGGTGTTGCCGACGGTCATGAGCCCCGAGGCGGACCCGTAGAGGACGTAGACCGTCCCGCCGTAGTAGGCGTCCATCTCGCCGCGCTGCGACGTGATCGCCACGTCGTCGAAGCCGTCGCCGTTGAAGTCCGCGGCGAACGCGGGCGCGCCGGCGAGCGCGGCGACGAGTGTGGCGGACGACCAGAGCGTGCGATTGCGGCGATTCATCTTCGACCTCCGTTGCTTGTGCTCGCGCGGTGGAGCGCCCCGCTCGGACACGGAATCCGTTCAGCGGCAGAACCCGAGGCCGAACTCGCCGAACGACAACGCGCCGCTCGGGTCCGAGAACTGCGCGCTCGTGCCGGTTCCGAGGCCGCCGGCCGCTCCGTAGACGACGGTGAACGCGCCCGCGTCGGGGAGCGTCGCCGGCATCGGCACGACGACGTCGACGTCCTGGCGCGGGATGCCGATCACGAGGTCGCCGAAGCCGTCGCCGTTGAAGTCGCCGGCGGTGAGCGCTTCGCCCGCGTTGTCGAACTGCTCCGCCGTCCCCGAGACGCCGCCCGAGCCCTCGACGAGGAACTTGCCGGGCAGCACGAGACCGGACGGACTGCCGCGCAGGATGCCGACGCGACCCGCGTTCGTGATGCCGGGGAGGTCCGACCCCGACGCCGAGATCGCGACGTCGTCGAAGCCGTCGTGGTCGAAGTCGGCGCACGCGAGCGCGCGCCCGAGCGTGTCGCCCTCGACGCCGGCGACCATCGCATCGATGTCCGCGGCGCTGATCGACTGGAGGCCCGCGATGTCGAGCTTCCGGTGCGGCAGCCGGCCGATGAGCACGCGCCCGGCGTTGTCGGAATGGCCGGGCATGCCGACGATGATCTCGTTCACCCCGTCGCCGTCGATGTCGCCCGACGCGAACGCCGAGGCGATGGAAAGCGATAAGAAGGTGTCCTCCGGCTCGCCGAGCTTCTTCGCGCCGTACGCGTGGTGCTTGTTCGTCACGATCCCGTGCTTCGAGCCGAACAGGAATTCGAGCGCGCCCGATGCATAACTCGGCAGCGTGATCTCGCCGCTCGCCTGCAGCGCGAGGTCGGCGCGGCCGTCGCCGTCGAGGTCGGCCGCGTGCAGCACGCCGCCGAAGTAGTCGAACTCCTCCGAAGCACCCTTCACGCCCGGCGTCTCCTGCGTGATGAAGCGCAGGCGGTGCGCCTTCTTCCCGACGAGCCCGGTCGGCGAGCCGAACAGCACGTGGATCGCACCCGCGTTCGGCACCGTCTTCGTGCTCTCCGCGACGCCGATCGCGAGGTCGTCGAAGCCGTCGCCGTCGAAGTCGCCCGCCGCAAGCGCGGAGCCGAACCGCTCGGTCAGATGGTGACCCTCGAGGTCGAACGGCGGCTCGATCTTGTCCTTCACGCCGGGCGAGTCCTGGGACCACACGACCGCGCGACCGAAATCGAACTTCATCGCGGAGCCCGGGACGACCGCGACGAGCCCGGCCTCCGGTTGGCCGGCGAACGACGCGCCGGGCATGCCCATCGCGAGGTCGTCGAAGCCGTCGCCGTCGAAATCGCCGGCCGCGATCGCGTCGCCGAGCTGGGCGTGGTCGTCGGCGACCCCGAACAACGCGGGATCGATGACGATCAGGCCGACGCTCGTGAGGCCGGATCCGGCCGAGCCGAACAGCACGGTGACGCGGCCGCTGAAGAAGACGTTCGGATCACCGGGGCCGCGCGACACGATCGCGAGATCGTCGAAGTGGTCGCCGTTGAAATCGGCGGCGCGCGCGGCGGACGCGATGAGCGGCGCGGAGAGCGCGGCCGCGAGCCGCCAGAGTTGGTGGGTTCGATTCATCGAGGATGCTCCTGCGCTCAACGCACGAACGAGTAGCCGAGGTTGTTGTTGTCGATCGGCACGTTCGGGTCGGTGTACCGCGTCGCGACGCCTTCGCTGAGACCGGCCGGCGCGCCGTAGATCACGTAGAACTCGCCGGCGGAGAATTTCGTCATCGGGCCGGAGATCACGACGCTGGCGAACGGGGCTCCGATGACGAGGTCCGCGCGTCCGTCGCCGTTGAAGTCGCCCGTCGTCATCGCGTTGCCGAACGCGGCGTCCAACTGCGGCGCGCCGGGCATGTTCGGGCCGCCCGGATACAGCGTGTCGACCGGACCGTGGAGGCCGTTCGCGCCACCCTTCAGCACGAGCACGTGCCCCGCGCGCACGACGCCGGCCGCGGTCGCGCCGTCGGCCGCCACCGCGAGGTCGACGAACCCGTCGCCGTCGAAGTCCCCCGCCACGGCGTCGAACCCGAAGCGCTGGCCGGTGTCTTCCTCGAACTGCGGCCACACTTCCGATTCGTCGAGCAGCGTGAACCGCTTCAGGTCGAGCTTGCGATGCTTCACGCGGCCGAGGCCGATCGCGCCGGGGCCGACGCCGCTCGACGGCATCGTGATCATGAGTTGTCGATTTCCGGTGCCGAAGTCCTCGCACGCGAACGCTGTCCCGATGCCCGGGCTGTAGAGCGCGTCGAACACGTCGACGTGATGGAGTTGCTTCGGGTGGTAGATGCGGTTGCCGGTCGCGGTGATGGCCTGCTTCGAGCCGAAGAAGATCGAGACGGCGCCGAGCGTGAGATCGGTGGGCGTCTGCTCCCAGAGCGACTGCACCATCAGGTCGTCGAACCCGTCACCGTCGACGTCGAGCGCGCGGACCCGGTGCGCGAACTTGTCGGCGAACTCGCAGTGGTCCTTCACGCCGGGACTGTCCTGCGTGAAGAAGCGGTTCTTCTTCGCGGTGAGACCGCCCGCCGAACCGCGAAGCACGTGAAAGCCGCCCGCGCCCTCGATGCCGTTCACGTTCTCGGTCGTGCCGATCGCGAGGTCGTCGAACCCGTCGCCGTTGAAGTCGCCCGAGGTGATGCTCGTCCCGAACGCGTCGTAGATCTCTTCCCCGGGACCGATCGCCTCCGCCTGGTCCTTCACGCCGGGGGAGTCCTGCGACCAGATCTGCGCGATCAGCGTGTCGGGACCGAGCGCCGATCCGGGCACCACGACGACGCACCCCGCGCGCGGGATTCCCGAGACGGTCGCTCCGGGCGCGCCGATCGCGAGGTCGTCGAACCCGTCGCCGTTGAAATCTCCGGCGGTGATCGTCGCCCCGAAGAGCGCGTCGTCTCCTTCGACCCCGAACATCGACGGGTAGAGCGACAGGAGCGAGATGCCGCGGAACAGGCCGGCGGGCGTGCCGGGCAACACGTGGACCGCCCCGGCCGGGCTGCCCGCCTCGCGGCCGAGCGTGGCGACGGCGAGGTCGTCGTATCCGTCGCCGTTGAAGTCGGCAGCGCGCGCGACGTCGACGGAGGCCGCGACGAAGAAGAGGGTGCACAGGATCGGGAATCGGCGCATGACGCGTTGCCTCCGCGAGCAATCCTCGCGCGGGGAGCGGGATCCTTCGGCCACGGAAACGGCGACTTCGGACGAATCTCGAGCGTGCGGATCCGGGACCGCGGCTTTGCACGAGACATCGCGGCGCCGATTCGGATCAGATCGGATGTCCGCGGATCGGAGCCGCGCTCATCATGCTCATCCGTTCGATCGCCGTCAGCGTCCTCGTCGCGTGTTCGTCCGCTTCCGCCAAAGTCGTCACCGTGAAGCCCGGCGGTGCGCATCCGACGATCCAGTCCGGGATCGACGCGGCCGCTGCGGGCGACACGATCAAGATCCACGCGGGCGTCTATCGCGAAGCGGTCGTCGTCCCGGCCGGGAAGGACGGTCTCGAGCTCCGCGGCCTCGGGAACGTCACCGTCGAGCCACTCGACGATCAGGCGGCGGTGCTCGGCAGCGGCATCAAGATCTCCGCGAACGGCGTCCGGCTGAACGGCCTCGCGATTCGCGACTGCCGCTCGGGCGGCATCGACACCGGCTGGGGCATCCTCGCCCCGATGAGCGTTGCTCACGTCGCGATCGTCGACTGTTCCGTGCTCGGGTGCGGCGCCGGCGGGATCTTCGTGGCCGGGGACGACACGCTCGTGAAGAGCGTCACCGTGAGCGGCGCTCCGGACGCGATCCAGCTCGTGGGCGATCGCGCGCGCATCGATCGCGTCGTCGTGCGCAACGCCGACGGCGCGGCGATCCGCGTCGAGGGCGACGCCGCGCAGGTCCGCAACGCGAGCGTGTCGCGCGCCGGCTCGAACTCGGTGCTCGTCTACGGCGACGACCTGCGGGTGCAGAACTGCCGGTTGGACGGATGCTTCGGCACCGGAATCGAAGTGACCGGGGACCGCGCGGCGCTCTCGCGCAACCGCGTGACGTCTTGTGAATACGGCGGGATCTTCGTGAGCGGAGAGGCGCCGGTCCTGACGAACAACTCGGTGACCGCGTGCTCGCAGGAGCACTGCCGCGGCATCGTCGTCGACGCCTCCGCGCCCGGCGGTCGCGTCGCGGGCAACACGGTTCGCGCGGTGAACGGCATCGGGCTCGAAGTCGGCCCCACCTCGCTTCAGCTCGAGCTGACGAAGAACACGATCGAGGAGTGCGGCGAGTTCGATCAACCGGGCGTGCTGCTCGCGGGCGACGGGCACTCGCTGCGGAAGAACCTCGTCCGCAACTGCCGCGAGGACGGGATCCGCATCAAGTCGGGGCACACCGCGTTGGACGGCGACCGAGCCGAAGGCAACGTGGTCGACGGCTTCGTGATCTGGGCGGCCGCGATCGTCCTCGACGGGTGCCGGGCGACCGGAAACGGCGCGGAAGGGGTCGAGAACAAGGCGGTGCTCAGCATCGTCCGCGACTGCGTGATGAAGGACAACCGGATCGACCTCGCGGGCGCCGGCCTGCTCGACACGACCCATTCGACGGGAAACGTGTTCACGACCGGCGGGCCGGACACGCTTCCGCAGCTCGACTGATCGGCGACCACGATCGACCGCGCTCGGGCCTCGCGGCCGGTCGACTCCGACGAATCGGTGGCCGAAGTGCGCGGCGAATTGCGCGAGGAAGTGCTCTCGCGAAAGGAGTCCCGACATGTCCCGCACCGCAGTGCTCGCGTTCGGCAACCTCGTCTACCTGTTGTTCCTGGCGTCGTTCGTCTGGCTGATCGGCTTCGTGATGAACGTGGCCGTCCCGCGCTCGATCGACGTCGGCCCGGCCGTGGACACGAGCCTCGCCGTGTTCATCAACGTCCTGCTGCTCGTCGCGTTCGCGCTGCAGCACACCGTGATGGCGCGACCGAAGTTCAAGGAGGCGTGGACGCGCATCGTGCCGCGCCCGATCGAGCGGAGCGCGTACTCGCTCGCAACGGTGATCGTGCTGGCCGCGTTCTTCGTCGCGTGGCGGCCGCTGCCGGCGATCGTCTGGGAGGCGCGCGGCGCGGCCGCGATCGCACTCTCCGCGTTGTGCGGCCTCGGCTTCGTGATCGTCCTGATCTCGACGTTCCTGATCGATCATTTCGAGCTGTTCGGCCTGCGCCAGGTGTTCGATCACTTCCGCGGCCGCGAGCATCGCCCGCCCGCGTTCCGTCTGTCGATCTTCCACCGCGTCGTGCGGCACCCGCTGTACGTCGGCTGGCTGGTCGCCTTCTGGGCGACGCCGCGGATGACCGCGGGGCATCTGCTGTTCGCCGCCGCGATGACCGCGTACATCCTGGTCGCGATCGTGTTCGAGGAGCGCGACCTGATGCGGGCGCACGGCGCCGACTACGTCGAATACCGGAAGCGCGTGCCGATGCTCGTGCCGATGCTGCGCCGTCCGTCGTGACGGACCGCGCGCGAGCGCGCGATCCCCGGTAGACTGCCGGCCTTTTTCCACGAGCGCGCGATGGCCGAGCAGAACCAGTCCTCCGAGATCATCTTCACCGTCCACGGCCTGCGGAAAGGCTACGCGGGCAAGGAAGTCCTGAACGGGCTCACGCTCTCGTTCCTGCGCGGCGCGAAGATCGGCGTGATCGGCCCGAACGGCGCCGGCAAGTCGACCCTGCTCCGGATCCTCGCCGGGCAGGACAAGGAGTTCGACGGCACGGTGCAGCCGTTGCCGGGTCTGACGATCGGCTACGTGCCGCAGGAGCCTGTCCTCGATCCGAAGTCGACCGTCGGAGACTGCGTCGACCAGGGCGTCGCGGCGACCCGCAACCGGATCCGCGAGTTCGAGGCCGTCTCGGCGAAGCTCGGCGATTCGCTGCCGGACGCCGAGATGGATCGATTGATGGCGCGCATGACCGCGCTGCAGGAAGCGATCGACGCGGAGGACGGCTGGGAAGTCGACCGTAAAGTCGAGCAGGCGATGATGGCGCTGCGCACTCCGCCGAAGGAGGCGTTGATCGGCCCGCTGTCGGGCGGCGAGAAGCGCCGCGTCGCGCTGTGCCGCCAACTGCTCGAGCACCCGGATCTCCTGCTGCTCGACGAGCCCACGAACCACCTCGACGCCGACACGGTGCTGTGGCTCGAGCGCCACTTGAAGGAGTACCCGGGCGCGGTCTTCCTCGTCACGCACGACCGCTACTTCCTCGACAACGTCGTGGGTTGGATGCTCGAGATCGAGCGCGGCGGCTCGCGGCCGTACAAGGGGAACTACTCGGCCTACCTCGAGCAGCGCGCCGAGATCGAGCGCGTCGAGAAGCGGCAGGACGACGAGCGCGCGAAGCTCATTGCGCGCGAGCTCGAGTGGATCCGGCAGAACGCGAAGGGCCGCACGGTGAAGAGCAAGGCGCGCATCGCGCGCTACGAGGAGCTCGTCGACGCCGACAAGAAGTCGGCGACGTCCGACTTCAAGCTGCGCATCCCGTTCTCGAAGCGGCTCGGCGACAAGGTGATCGCGGTGCGCGAGCTGAAGAAGAGCTTCGGCGACCGCGTGCTCTTCGATCACCTGACGTTCGACCTGCCGCCCGGCGCGATCCTCGGCGTCGTCGGCCCGAACGGCACCGGCAAGACCACGCTGATGCGCATGCTGGTCGGCCAGGAGAAACCGGACTCCGGCGAGATCGAGCGCGGCGAGTCGGTCGACCTCTGCTACCTCGACCAGAGCCGCGACCAGCTCGACCCGAAGAAGTCGGTGTACGACACGGTCACCGGCGGCAAGGACATCGTGAAGGTCGGCGCGAGCGAAGTGAACGGCCGCGCCTATCTCGCGCGCTTCAACTTCAAGGGCGGCGATCAGGCGCGCCCGGTCGGCGAGCTGTCGGGCGGCGAGCGCAATCGCCTGCAGATGGCGAAGATGCTCATGCGCGGCGGCAACGTCATCCTGCTCGATGAGCCGACCAACGACCTCGACCTGATGACGCTGCGCGTGCTCGAGGAAGCGCTCCTCGATTTCCCGGGCGTCGTGATCGTCGTCACGCACGACCGCTACTTCCTCGACCGCATCGCAACGCACGTACTGCACTTCGGCGGCGACGGCGACGTCGAGTTCCACCCCGGCAACTTCGAGAGCTGGCGCGAATACCAGGCGAAGAAGCGCGTCGAGGCCGGCCTGTCGGCCGAGGACAAGAAGGGCCCGCACCGCAAGTTCAGCGGGAGCTGACCCCGACCCCGGCCCGCGCGAGCGGACCACGGAGCAACCGATGCCCGATCTCTACTCACGCCTCTCCAAGTCCGACGCCGCGGTGCTGCTGGTCGACCACCAGGCGGGGCTGCTCTCGCTGGTGCGCGACTTCGGGCCGGACGAGTTCAAGAACAACGTGCTCGCGCTCGCCGACCTCGCGAAGTACTTCGAGCTGCCGACGATCCTCACCACGAGCTTCGAGACCGGGCCGAACGGACCGCTGATGCCGGAGCTGAAGGCGCTGTTCCCGAACGCGCCCTACATCCCGCGGCCGGGGCAGATCAACGCGTGGGACAACGCCGACTTCGTGAAGGCGGTGAAGGCGACCGGCAAGCAGCAGTTGATCGTCGCCGGCGTGGTGACCGAAGTGTGCGTCGCGTTCCCGGTGTTGTCGGCGATCGAAGCCGGGTATCAGACGTTCGTCGTCACCGATGCATCGGGCACGTTCAATCCCGTCACGCGCGACGCGGCGTGGGATCGCATGTCGCGCGCGGGCGCGCAGCTCATGAACTGGTTCGGCGTCGCGTGCGAACTGCACCGCGACTGGCGGAACGACGTCGAGGGACTCGGGACGCTCTTCGCGAACCACATCCCCGACTACCGCAACCTCATGACGAGCTTCGCGGCGATGAACGCGGCGAAGGACGGCAAGCGCGCGAAGAAGTGAGCGGGGAGGTCAGTGACCGCTTCCGGTCACGCCCTTCTTCTTGAAGCAGCACATCGGTGTCGATCCACGGAGCGCGTCGGGGCGGGCCAGCGCGCTGCTGCATCAGACGCGGGTCGATCGCGGGATGTTCCCCGGTCAGTCGGTCGGTTTCGCGCCGGTCTCGATGTCGAAGAAGAGCAGGAAGCGATGGTGGCTCTCGTGTCCGTCGGTCGACCATCCGTAGAGGATCGGATGGTCGAACAGCGACGGCAGCAGTTGGAACGACGCGCGGCCGTTCGGTGAAGCGCCCGTCGACATCAACCACGACCACAGCAGGTCGAACGACCAGCCGGCCGACGCGGTGTCGTCCCACGAGATCGTCTGCAGCAAGAGCGCGAGCGAATGCGCGTCGTTGTAGCCGCGCCACTGGATCACCCACGGGATCATGAAGTCCGTCGCGCGATCCTCGTTCTGCCCGTCGGCGACGAACGATCGCACGCGCATCGCCTTCACCCAACGCTTCGCACCGAGCTCGTAGCCGCGCTCCTTCAGGCGCTGCTCGAGCCCCGGCATGTGCGCGGCGCCCCACGGCATCGCGACCCGCTTCACGGAGGGGTCGCGGATCGTCTCGTCGTAATGCTGCATCAATCGGTCGTTCCGCGCGTCGAGCACGCCCGGGAGCAGAAGGTCCACGTCGTCGCCCTCGTCGTCGTCGTCCGACGACAGGATCTGCGCGAACAGGTGCCGATCCCACTCGTGGAACGAGGTCTGGTGACCGACCGCGAGGTACCCCATGCGGCCGACCCAGGCCACGGCGTTCCAGGTCTCGAGGCCCACGATCGCGAACGGCAGCAACACCGTCTGCGTGATCGGCGCCCACCACGGCATCTGCGACGAGAACTCCGCGCGCGTCATGTCGCCGCGCCGCTGGTTCGGACGCCACGCGAACCCCTCGTGCTGCTCCGTCATCCCGCCGTGCGCGGCGAAGCGCCCGTAATTCGCGAACAGGTAGGACGTGAAGGCGTGAGTCGGCGACAGGTTCGCGTCCGCACCGACGCCCTCCATCAACACCACGTCGGCCTTGTCGCACTCCGCCTGCACGTCCCTGTAGAAGGCGGCATCGCCGATGTGGATCATCGGGATCAGCACCACGGTCCGCCCCGACTTCGGGTCGGTCATCTCCGTGAAGCGCATCTGCATGTCGCCGACCTTGTCCTCGTCGCCGGTGTAGACCTCGTACTTGTCGTCGGGGAACTTCTCCTCAATCGGATCGAAGCACGCGATGCAGGACGGGAGAGCGACGAGCGCGGCGAGCGCGAAGTGCGTGGGTCTCATGGGTTCTTACCTACGGAATTCGCCGCGCGGATCAAAGAGCCCGCCGCGCGACGCCCGCGGAAACACGCACGGGCGCGGGCGTGGGCGCGTGCCCGCGCACCGGCACGCGCACGTGCCCGTGCGTGTGCCCGCGCGACCGCGTCTCCCGGGAGAAAGGTTCCATTGGCCGGGAACCGCGGGGACACTCTTTCATTGGCGCCGCCCTTCGAAAACGGAGGCATCGACATGGCTCGACGAAGCGACGCGTTCTGGTTCGGGGCCCTGGTGTGGTCGATCGGCGCGATGTGCAGCGGGATCGCGCGCGCGGACCTCGTGTCTCCGCACGAGCGCCGCGAGCCGAGGGGGGCGTCGCGGTCCGACGTCATCATCGACGCCGGCAAGCTCGCGAATCGTGTGGCGGAGCGGTACCGCATCGTGAAGGGCGACACGATCGAGAGCATCGCGAAGAAGCATCTCGGCGACGCGGGCCTGGTGCCGGCGATCCGCGCGCTGAACCCTGAGATCGACGGGGACACGATCATTGCGGGTCAATTCCTGCGCTTGCCGCCGAAGGCGCTCGCCGCCGCCGCGACGCCCGTCAACAAGGAAACGATCGACGCGCTCATCGGGAAGGTGCTGACGCTGTGGACCGCGCGGCGCCCGAACGGCGCGCTCGAGGCGGTGCTGCCGGATCAGCCGCTGGTCGATTGTCGATCGGTCGCCGTGTTCGCGATCCCGGGCGATCGGCTCGCGACGTTCCTGACCGCCGAACATCGCTTCACGATCCGTTACGAGGGGGCGAAGGACGATGCGGCCGTCGCGCGCACCGAGTTCCTGACGACGTCCCCCACGATCGACGACGCGGGGCTGATCGTCGCCGTCACGCTGAAGCTCGCGTCGATCGAAGGACAGAAGTTGACCGTCGAGGAGTCGCGCGCGACGAAAGGTCGGCTCGGCGCGGGGTCGACGTCGATCGTCCTTCCCGGCGCGGCCGCGGCGGCGGCGGCCCTCTTCCTCGCGCTGCTCGCGATCGCCCGGAGCCGGCGCGCTCCGCAGCCGGTGGCCGCCTGACGTGGACGCGCGCGCCCCGTTGCCGGTGCAGTCGATGCCGTCGAGCGGCGCGATCGCGGCGTTCGCCGCCGCGGCGGCCGTGCTGTCGGCCGCGTTCCCGTTGCCGGTCTACCTCGTCACGCTCGCCGCGTTCGGGCTCGCGCACGTCGTCACCGAATTGCGGTACCTCGACGTGCGGTTCGCCGGACGCTGGCCGATGCGCACCGTCCTGCCGCTGTTCGCCCTGCTCTCCGCGGTCGTCGTGCTGCGCGCCGCGCTCGTCGCGGGCTCGATCTCCGCCGCGGTCGAGCGGCCGATCGAGCTGCTCCTCGTCGCGGCGCTCGCGCTCGTCGCTCTGCCCGTGCTCGCACGCGGCGGGCTGCTGCGCGGCGCGGTCGGGCTCGCGCTCGTTCTCGTGCCGCTCGCCGGCGCATGGATCGATCCCGCGACCGCGCTGGTCGCGTTCGCCGTGCTCCACAACGTGACCCCGGCGCTGTTCGTCGCGGAGCGCGTGGACTCGCGCGAACCGGCCGAGCGAAGGCGCGGTCTCGCGGCGAGCGTCGCGTGCTTCGGAGTCGCACCGCTCGTCGTTGCGCTTGCCGCACGCGCACTCGCACACGGAGCGACGATCGACTCCAACCACGTCGTCGCGTTCGTGCCGCGCGCGTGGATCGACACGTCGATCGCGCTGCCCTTGTTCGCGGCGGCGACTTACCTGCAGTGCATGCATTACGGCGCCGTCCTGCTCGTCCTGCCGCGGCTGGCTCGCGGAAGGACGCCGCGGGTGCGCACGATCGTTCGCTGGCCCGCGCCGCGCTCGTTCGTCGCGCTGGTCGCGATCGCGTCGCTCGCGCTGGCGCCGTGGTACCTGCGATCGTTCGGCGACGCGCGGGCCGCGTACGGAGTGCTGGCGTCGGTCCACGCGTGGATCGAGATCCCGATCCTCCTGCTCGCGCTCGGCGCCGCGCGCGCTCCGCTCGCCCGGCCGGCGCTCGCGACGTCGTGATCGATCCCGCGCTCGGCACGTTCGTGTTCACGGCGGTCGTCGAGACCGCTCTCGCGCTGCCGCGCGGACGCTTCGTCCCGTGGACGCGCGGGCTGCCGTTCTCGCGGACCTTCGTCGACGTGCCGCTCGCGAACCTCCTCACGCAGCCGCTCGCGCAATGGCTCTACAGCGAAGGCGGCGTCGATCTGCTCTCGGTCGAGCTCGGCGTGTTCGTCGTCGAGGCGCTTGTCTACCGCTTCGTCACGCGACTTCCGTGGGGACGCGCCGCGCTCCTCTCGATCGTGCTGAACGCGGCGACGCTCGCCAGCGCGTTCGTCTGGTGAGGATGACGCGGCCCGCTTGACGTACCCGCGATCCGGGTTACATTCCGCCGCGCAATGTCGATCGCCTGCTCCGCCGTCACCGCCCGCGTCGCGCGCCCGCTCTCGAGCTGGCGTTGGTGGCGTCGTTCGGAGGCAGGAGCGGGAACGATCTGACGATCGACGACTGACACACCCGCGCCCGCCTCCGACCGAGTCGGAGGCGGGCGTTTTCGTTTCGCCTCCTCCGCTCGATCCGATCCGGGCGCCTGGAGAGCGAGATGCAGGCCCCATTCGACATCGCTGCCGACCTCGACACGCCGGTCTCGGCGTTCAAGAAGCTCGGTCCGCTCCGACCGAGCTTCCTGCTCGAAAGCGTGGAGGGCGGCGAGCGCATCGGCCGCTACTCGTTCATCGGGTTCGGCGAAGCGCTCGAGTTCGAGCTTCGCGCACCGCCGTCGACGCCGCGCTCGCCGAGTGAAGTCGATGCCTCGCGCGCCGCGACGCTGGAGACGCTGCGGGGATTCCTCGAGCGCGCGCCGCGCTTCGACCCGGTCGGCGCGCCGCCGGTTCCGTTCCGCGGCGGCCTCGTCGGATGGACCGGTTACGACGTCGCGCGCCTCCTCGAGCGCCTGCCCGCCGCAAGGCACCCGTCGGGCGCGCCGCTCGCCGAGTACGTCGCGCCGAGTTCGGTGCTCGTCTTCGACCACCTGACTCGTCGCGTCGCGCTCCTGCACTCGGGCAACGACCGCGAACGTCTCGCGTTGCGCGGCGAAGTCGTGCGCCTCCTGGCCGGCCCGGTGCCGCCGCGACGCGCATCGACGGCGCACGCCGCGATGACGCCGAGCCTCGACCGCCCGGCCTTCCTGGCGGCGGTCGCGCGTGCGCGCGAATGGATCGCGCAGGGCGATCTGTTCCAGCTCGTGCTGTCGGTCCGGTTTGCGGGCGCGTGCGACGCCGACCCGTTCGAGGTGTACCGCGCGCTGCGACTGCTGAATCCGTCGCCTTACCTCTACTTCCTGTCGTTCCGCGGCCGATCGATCATCGGCTCGTCGCCGGAAGCGCTCGTCACGCTCTCGGGTCGGCGCGCGTCGCTGCGGCCGATCGCGGGCACGCGACGGCGCGGCGTGGGCGCGGCGGAGGACGCGGCGCTCGAGCGCGAGCTCCTCGCCGATCCGAAGGAGACGGCGGAGCACGTGATGCTCGTCGACCTCGCGCGGAACGACCTCGGGCGGGTCGCGACGCCGGGGTCGATCGTGGTGCAGCCGTTCCGTTCGGTCGAGCGCTACAGCCACGTGATGCATCTCGTGAGCGGCGTGAACGGGATCCTTGCGCCGGAGCACGACGCGTTCGACCTCTTCGCGTCCGCGTTCCCGGCCGGCACGGTCGTCGGCGCGCCGAAAGTGCGCGCGATGGAACGCATCGACGAGACCGAACCGGTCGCGCGCGGCGTGTACGCGGGAACGGTCGGGTACTTCGGGCACGGCGGAGTCGCGGACCAAGCCATCGCGATCCGCACCGTCGTGTTCGAAAACGGGGAGTGCAGCTTCCAAGCAGGCGCGGGCATCGTCGCCGACAGCGAACCGGAGTCCGAGTTCGACGAGGTGCTCGCGAAGTGCTCCGCGCTCGCCGCCGCGCTGCGGCTTGCGGAGGACGGGCTGTGAGCGCGCTCGTCCTCCTGCTCGACAACTACGACTCGTTCACGTTCAACCTCGCGCAAGCGCTCCGCGGTCTGGGCGCGCAGGTCGCCGTGCATCGGAACGACGCGATCTCCGTCGCGGCGGCGCTGGCGTCCGCGCCGACGCACGTCGTGATCTCGCCTGGCCCCGGGCGGCCCGAGGACGCTGGAATCTCGATCGAGCTCATCGATGCGACGATCGCGCGCGTCCCGTTGCTCGGCGTCTGCCTCGGTCACCAGGCGCTCGCGCAGGCGCTCGGCGGAAGAGTCGCGCGCGCTTCGCGGCTCGTCCACGGCAAGTCGTCGCCCGTCTACCACGACGGCCGCACGCTCTACCAAGGGTTGCCGAATCCGTTCGACGCGGGTCGCTACCACTCGCTTGCGGTTCAGGAGGACGGCCTGCCGCGAACGCTGCGCGTCACGGCGTACACGTCGGAAGGCGAGATCATGGGGATCCGCCACGCGGAGCTGCCGGCGGAGGGCGTGCAGTTCCACCCCGAGAGCGTGCTGACTCCCGCGGGGGAGCGGCTGCTCAAGAACTTCCTCGACCTCGATCCGCCGTCGCGCGCGACGGACGGAGCGAACGCGGTGCTGCCATGAAGGAGATGCTCGACCGACTCCTCGACGGGCGATCGTTGCGCGAGGCGGAAGCGGCCGACCTCCTTCTCGCTCTCGTGGACGAATCGATGGATCCCGCGCTCGCGGGTGCGCTGCTCGCGGCGCTGCGCGCTCATGGTGAGACGCCGGACGAGTTGCGCGGAATGGCGCTCGCGATGCGCAGCCGGATGCGCCGGCCGCGCCTGTCGCGCACCGCGCCGCTCGTCGACACGTGCGGCACCGGCGGGGACGGGACGTCGAGCGTGAACCTGTCGACCGGGTCGGCGTTGCTCGTCGCGGCGTGCGGCGTGCGGGTCGCGAAACACGGCAATCGCGCGGTTTCGTCGCGCTGCGGAAGCGCAGACGTCGTCGAGGCGCTCGGCCTCCCGTTGCCGCTCGACGAGTCCCGCGCCGGCCTCGCGCTCGATCGATTGGGGTTCACGTTCCTGTTCGCGCCGCACTTCCATCCGGCGATGCGACGCCTCGCGCAAGTGCGTCGCGCGCTCGGCGTGCGCACCGCGTTCAACCTGCTCGGTCCGCTCGTGAATCCGGCGGAGCCGGAATTCCAATCGATCGGAGCGTTCGATCGCATCGCGGCGCGCCGCATCGCGGACGCGCTGTCGGGGATGTCGATCACACGCGCGTTCGTCGTCCATGGCGCCTGCGGCTTCGACGAGCCGACGCCGTGCGGACCGTTCGACTTGCTCGACGTCCGTCCCGGCAGCGTCGTGGAGACGCGCCGTGATCCGCGCGAGTTCGGCGTCGCGCGTTGCGATCCGGACGATCTAGCCGGCGGCAACGCGACGGAAAACGCTCGAGCGCTGCGCGACGCGCTGTCGGGAGCGCAGGGCCCTTGCCGCGACGCGGTTGTCCTCGGCGCCGCGCTCGTTCTCGAGCTGGTCGGCCACTCCTCGACGCCGATCGAAGCCGCTCGAACTGCGTGCGCAGCGATCGACGACGGCCGCGCGGCCCGGTTGCTCGCGGATCTCGCCGCCTTCGGCCGCACGGCGGAGGGAGACACACCATGAACGGGTTCCTCGATCGGATGAGGCGCTCGAGCGAGGCGCGCGTTGCCGCGGCGCGCGCCGGCGAGTCGCTCTCCTCCCTACGGTCGCGCGCACTCGCGACTCGGGCTCCGTCGCCGCTCGTCGCGCACGCATCGGGCTTCGACCTGATCGCCGAGTCGAAACTCGCCGCGCCTTCCTCGGGTGTGCTCGCGCGCCCGGACGATCCGGACGCGTTCGTCGCCGATCGCGCGCGCGCATACGCGAGCGGCGGGGCGGCCGCCGTCTCCGTGCTGACGGAGCCCGACTGGTTCCACGGCGGCCTCTCCCACCTCGCCGCGGCCGCACGGGCGGTCGCCGTCCCGGTCATGCGGAAGGACTTCGTCGTCGACGTGCGCCAAGTGTTCGAAGCGCGCGCGCACGGCGCCAGCGGCGTGCTGTTGATCGTGCGGCTCGTCGATGCCGCGCGACTCCGCGAGCTGTTCGATGCCGCGCGCGAAGCCGGCCTGTTCGTGCTCGTCGAGGCGTTCGACGCGGCCGACCTCGAAGTCGCCGTCCGGCTCGCGAGCTCCGCGCGCGATTCGCGGCTTCTCGTCGGAGTGAATGCGCGCGACCTCGACACGCTGGAGATCGACGCCGCGCGGCTCGCGGCTCTCGAAACACTCGCCAGAGCACTGCCACTGGAGACGCCGCGCGTCGCGGAGAGCGGGCTCGCGTCGCCCGCCGATGCGGCGCGCGTCGCATCGCGCGGATGGAGCTTCGTACTGGTCGGCACGGCACTCATGCGCGCCGCCGATCCCGCCGCCGAGGTCGCGCGCCTCGTCGCAGCGGGGCGCGGCGCGGCGGCGGGATCGAAGTTGTCGCGATGAGGATCTTCGTGAAGATCTGCGGGCTGACGAGCGAGGCGGCGGTCGATGCGGCGGTCGACGCCGGCGCCGACGCGATCGGTTTCGTGCTCGCGCCATCGCCGCGCCGCGTGACGACGGCGCGCGCGGCCGCACTGGCGGAACGAGTCCCGCCCGGAGTACTGCGCGTTCTCGTGTTCCGTCACGTCGACGCCGGAGAGCTGCAGGCGTGCCGCGACGCGCTCGACTTCGACGTGGTGCAGGCCGACGCGGGCGCGATCGCTGCGCTCGAGGCGCGCGATCCTGCGGCGCGCGGCGCCGATTTCCTTCCGGTGCATCACGACGGCGTCGACCTGCTCGAACGCGTGGCGGCGTCCACACGGTTGTGCGTGCTCGACGGCCCCCTCGGGCCGGGCCGTGGCGCGCGCGCCGATGTCGATCGCGCCGCCAGGCTCGCGCGGCAGCGGCCGATCCTGCTCGCCGGCGGGCTCGACGCGGACGTCGTCGGCGACGCGATCGCGCGCGTGCGTCCGTTCGGCGTCGACGTCAGCTCGGGCGTCGAAGCGATTCCCGGAATGAAGGACCCCCGGCGGATCGCCGCGTTCGTCGCGGCGGTGCGCGCCGCGGAGACAGTTGCGGAGCGGCGGATGGACGGGAGCGACCGATGATCGTGGACTTCGCTCGTGAACTCGAACGATTGATCGCCGGGGAGTACCCGGACGTGCGCGGGCGCTACGGTCCGTTCGGCGGGCGCTTCGTTCCCGAGACGCTGATTCCGGCTCTCGATCGCCTCGAGCGCGAATGTCGAGCGGCATTCGCCGACGCGGCGTTCCTGACGGAGTTGGCGGCCGAGCGCGCGGGTTTCATCGGGCGCCCCACGCCGCTCACGCGCGCCGTTCGACTGGCCGAGAGCCCGGCGCGGATCCACCTGAAGCGCGAGGATCTCGCCCACACCGGGGCGCACAAGATCAACAACGCGATCGGCCAGGCCCTGCTCGCTCGGCGGTCCGGCGCGCGACGCGTGATCGCCGAGACCGGCGCGGGTCAACACGGCGTCGCGACGGCCGCGGCGTGTGCACGCGTCGGATTGCCGTGCCGCGTCTACATGGGCTCGCTCGACGTCGATCGACAGGCCCCGAACGTCGACCGCATGCGGCGACTCGGCGCGGAGGTCGTGCCGATCGCGACGGGCGATCGAACGCTGCGCGCGGCGATCGACGAGGCACTTCGCGACTGGGTCACGCGTCCGGAGGACACCTGGTATCTGCTCGGCTCCGTGGTCGGACCACATCCATACCCGTGGCTCGTGGCGCAACTCCAACGCGTGATCGGGGACGAAGCGCGCGCCCAGTTCCTGAGCGCGGAGGGGCGTCTGCCGGACGTCGTGGTCGCGTGCGTCGGCGGCGGATCGAACGCGATCGGCGCGTTCCGCGCGTTCCTCGGCGATCTCGACGTCGAGCTGGTCGGCGTCGAGGCGGGCGGCCGCGGCGACGCGCTCGGCGACCACGCCGCGACGCTTCGCCACGGCGCCCCGGGTGTCCTGCATGGCGCGTACTCGATGCTGCTGCAGACCGCCGACGGCCAGGTGGTCGAGACGCATTCGGTGTCTGCGGGGCTCGACTATCCGGGCGTCGGTCCCGAGCACTCGCTCCTGCGCGCGATCGGCCGCGTGCGCTACCACGTCGCGCGCGACGACGAAGCGGTCGCCGCGTTCAATGCGTGTTGCCGCCTCGAAGGGATCGTGCCGGCTCTCGAATCCGCGCACGCGCTCGCCGTCGCATCGCGGATCGCGCGCGAGCGGCCCGGCGCGCGCATCCTCGTCTGCCTGTCGGGGCGTGGCGACAAGGACCTCCCGCAACTGGCGCGGGTGCTTTCATGAGCCCGTGCTCCGGCGGCGATCGGATCGCGACGGCGATTCGCGACGGCGCGCGCGGCGGATCGCCGGCGATCGTCGCCTACCTCACCGCAGGCTGGCCGACGCCCGAGCGTTTCGCGCGGCTCGTGCCGGAGATCGCGGCGGAAGCCGACGTCGTCGAGATCGGCGTCCCCTTCTCCGATCCGATGGCGGACGGCGCGACGATCCAGCGCACGAGCCGCGTCGCGCTCGAGAACGGCGTCGACCTGCGATCGATCCTCGCCGCGCTCGCGTCGGTCGCGCCGCGGGCCGACGTGCCGTTCGTCTTGATGAGCTACGTGAACCCGCTGCTCGCGTACGGGCTCGAAGCGCTCGCGAGCGACGCGGCGGCCGCCGGCGTCGCCGGCCTCATCGTCCCCGACTTGCCGATCGAGGAAAGCGCGGCGTGCGATTCGGCGTTCGCGATGCATGGGATCGCGATGATCCGGCTCGCGACGCCCGCAACGCCCGAGGAGCGGCTCTTCCGGCTCGCGCGCGCGAGCCAAGGGTTCCTGTACGCGGTCACGGTGAACGGCGTGACGGGCGGCTCGGCCGAGCCGCCCATCGATCGACTCCGGCAGCACCTCGCTCGCGTGCGCGCCGCGACCGATCTTCCGATCTGCGCGGGATTCGGGATGCGCTCCGCGGAACAGGTGCGGGCGCTCGCGGGCGCGGCCGACGGCGTGATCGTCGGCTCGGCGCTCCTCGAAGCGATCGAAGCGGGCGCCGACGGGGCGAGTTTCCTGCGCGCGCTGCGCGCTCCGCTCGATGCGTCGCAGGGAGGACGTCCATGATCGCGGTGCTCGAACCGAACTGCCCGCTGCGCGTGAAAGCCGAAGTCGTGCGGACGATCGAGGCCCGCGGCCTGCGCGTCCAAGTGAGCGAACGCGACGACACGACCTGGGTCGGCGTCGTCGGTCCCGGCGCGGAAGGAATGGGAGCCGTCCTTGCGGCGCTGCCGGGCGTGCGCGACGTGCGGCCGCACGCGGAGCCGTACCCGCTCGTGTCGCGCGAGCTGCATCCCAAGGACACGGTCGTGCGCGTCGGCGACGTCGCAATCGGCGGGAACGACGTCGTGATCATCGCCGGCCCGTGCGCGGTCGAGTCGCCCGAACAGCTCGCCACGGTGGCGCGAGAGGTGGCCGGCGCGGGCGCGCGACTCCTGCGCGGCGGAGCGTTCAAGCCGCGGACTTCGCCCTACAGTTTCCAGGGACTCGGCGAGGAAGGCCTCCGCGCGCTCGCGGCGGCGCGCGTCGCGACCGGCCTGCTCGTCGTCACCGAGGTCGTCGCTCCGGAGGACGTCGAGGTCGTCGGCCGCTTCGCGGACGTGCTGCAGGTCGGCGCGCGCAACATGCAGAACTTCCGGTTGCTCACGGCGGTCGGCCGCCAACCGCGGCCCGTTCTGCTCAAGCGCGGAATGATGTCGACGGTCGAGGAGCTCCTGCTCGCGGCGGAGTACGTCGTCGCCGCGGGGAACCCGCGGGTGATGCTGTGCGAGCGCGGCATCCGCACCTTCGAGACGACGACGCGCAACACGCTCGACGTCAGCGCGGTCCCTGTGCTGAAGGAGCGGACGCACCTGCCGATCGTCGTCGACCCGAGCCACGCGGCCGGACGTCGCGAGCTCGTTCCCGCGCTCGCGCGCGCCGCGGTCGCCGCCGGCGCAGATGCGTTGATCGTCGAGGTTCATTCCGACCCGGACCATGCGTTGTCGGACGGACGGCAAAGTCTCGCGCCGGCGGCGTTCCGCGAGCTGGTCGACGTCGTTGCCCGCGTCGCGGCAGCGGTCGGCCGCGGGATTGACCGCGGGCGATAGGCAACTCTCGGGCGCACACAGAACGCAACCGTGCGCCCTCCGCGCCGCCATCTCGACGGCCTCTGGAAGGAGACGCTCGACAAAGAGCTCCTGGCCGTGGCGCGGGGCGGGTCGAAGTCGGACGCGAATCGTCGACTCCCACTTAGGATCGCCCGCCGATGCCGAACCCGAATCGCCCGCCTCCCGCGTTCGGTGACGACGACGAACCGGCGCCGCGCGCGCCCGCGCCGCCGAAAGCGCCGCCCGTCCCGCCGGCACCGGCCGCGCCGACCGCACCCGGACCGACATCGCACCCTCCGACGAACGCGCGTCCCGGCGCGCCCTGGTCGATCGTCGCGGTCCTGTGCCTTCTGCTCGGCGGCGCGATCGGCGCGCTCGTCATGTCGTGGTGGGAGCGACGCAACGCACCCGTTCCCCAGATCGTCTACCTGCCCGCGCCGCCGCCCGCAGTCGTCGCGCCGTCTCCGCCGCCGTCGGCATCCGCGCCCGCGTCCGCACCGGCGAATGCAACGGATGCCGCGCGCTCACGCGAGGTCGTGTCGAGCGCGACTCCGAAGGCTCCCGCCGCTCCGGCGCCGGCCGACGTCTCTCCCGACGGATTGCTCGCGGCGTTCGGCGCGTCGATCCTCACGCTCACCGCCGAGGACGAACGCGGCGGCAAGCTTCCGCCCGGCCCGGCCGTCGTGGTCGCGCGCAATGTCGTGCTCGCGCCGTGGTCCGCGCTCGACGGCGGCGCGCGCGCGACGCTGCGTTCCACGGGCCGCGCGTCGTTCCCCGTCACCGGCGTCGTCGCGCAGAACGCGCAGCTCGATCTCGTGCTGCTCGCGTTCACCGCGCCCGACGACGTGGTCCAGAAACTCCCGCTCGTCCCGTTCGCCGCGGCCGGGCTCCCCACGGCCGAGCCGTGCGCGCTCCTGCCGTCGATCGTCGAGCAGGACGGCGCCGCGCGCCTCGTCGTGTTGTCGCCCGGCGCGATCGACCCGAGGTCGGGCGGCCCGCGCTTCGAGGCGAAGGTCGGGAAGGACGACGCGTTCTTCGGCGCGGCGTTCGACGCGCGCGGCGGCCTCGTCGCGCTCGCTCCCGGCGCCGGTCCGTACGCGATCCCCACGGCCGCCGCGTCGCAGTGGCCGATGGATGCCGGCGCGGCGATCGCGATCGACGCGTTCCTGAAGAACCTCGGCCCGGCGTCGACGACCGCGCGGTTGCGGCTGGCGCGCGCGCTGCTGAAGGATCAGCGATACATGGATGCCGCGCGCGCCTTCCTGCAGGTGCTCGCGGAGGACGCGCGGCTGCTGCAAGACGCGCGCGCCGATCTGATCACGGCGACGACCGAGGCCGCGCGCGCGTCGGTCGGCTCGGGCGACGGGCAGTCGGCGTTCGCGCTCCTGCGCGACGTGCTCCGGCTGATCGCCGACGATGCCGAGTTGTGGGCCGCGCAGGGCCGCGCGCTCGCGATGCTCGGCAACGTCGCCGGCTCGATCGACGCGTTCCGCCAGGGCGCGGCCGTCGATCCGAAGCGCGCGAGAGCGCTGCTCACCGAGGCGCGCGGGATCCTGATGGACGCCGTGAACGTCGAGCTCGGCCGCGGCGAGCAGGCCGCGGCGCTCGCGCTCCTGCTCGATCACCGTCGCGCGTTCCCGGACGACGGGAAGCTGCGCATGACCGCCGGTCAGATCCAGATGCAGTTGAAGCGCTTCCTCGAGGCCGAACAGTTGTTCCGCGAGGCGGCGACGCTCGACGCGACGGTGTCCGCCGAGGCGCTCGCGAGCGCGCAGAAGGCGCACGATCTCGCCGGCGGGCCGGGCGCGGTGATCGTCGATTTCGATCCGGGAGTCGCGGACATCGTCGTCACCGCGCGATTGAACGCGAGCGTGTCGGTGCGCCTGCGCGTCGACGAGTCGGCGCAATACGTGATGCTGCCGCCCGCGCTCGCGACGGCCGCCGGCTACGTCGTCGGCTCCGTTCCACGCATTCGTTGGTTCCCCGACCCGAAGGCGCCGGAAGTTCCGAAGCTCACGCTCTCGACGATCTCGGTGAACGGCGTGCAGCAGGCGCAGGTCGACGCGCTGCTGCTCGACGGCCAGGCCGGCGGAACCGCGGACGGAGTGCTCGGCGCGTCGTTCCTCGGCCGGTTCCGCAAGATCGAGGACCGCGCGCTCGGCCGGATGGTGCTGTACCCGCGCTGACACGTATCCTGGCGCGCTCCGCGGCGTCACGAAGGAAGAGCTGCTCGAGAGGGCGGGGAGCGTGACGGACGCGCGCCCTCGGCTCGAGGCGTTCCGGACATCGCGGGGAGGATCCTCAATGACTCGAACGTGGGCGCTCGGACTCGTCGCGTGCGCGGGGATGGTCGGCTCGTGCGACCGGCTCGTGGATCGCGAGCCGCCGGAGCCGGGGAGGTTCCGCGTTCGCACGATCGCGAACCCGGGCGGCTCCCTCGCGAACCACGTCGCGTCGCTCGCCGTCGCCGTCGAGGTGGACTATGGCGGCCCGAACGCGTGGATCGAGTTGATCTGCGAGAACGTGACGGAGGATCGCGAAGCCGCGACGATCGTGCTGCATCGGGAACAGTTCGGCGCCGTCGTCGTCGAGAAGCATGCCGACGGCTCCACGTGCAGCGTCGAGCGCGCTCCGTTCGCCGCCACCCGACAGCAGTTCGTCGTCTCGATCACGCGGCTCGAGCACGACGTCGATGGAGACAAGAACTGCTTCGTGAAGGTTGCGACCGTCGACCCGCAGTTTCCGGACACCGCACACGTCGCGCAGATCTTCGCGCATCTCGACGCCTACGAGCACTCGTCGCCGAATGAAGAAACGTGGCCCTTCGTGAACGGCGAGTTCGACGATTCGCGTGCCGTCGAGATCTGGAGCGCCGCGCACGTCGACGAGATCGAAGGCGGCGACCCGCCGCGCCGGCACGTCGCGTCGGAGTCGACCTTGAAGATCCGCTTCGCCGACCACTGACGCGGCGACTCCGGTCCCGCGACTCGAACCGGGACGGGGACGAGTTCTTGCGGCAGCGCTCCCCCGAATGCGAGACTCCCGCGATGGGTTCGCGCCTTCCTCTCCTCGTCACCGGCGCCGCCGGGTTCATCGCGTCGCGCTTCGTCGCCGCGTGCAACGCGCGCGGGATCCCGGTGGTCTCGGTCGATTCGCGCGATCACTTCCGCACCCGGCCCGAGCTCGCCGGGATCGACTTCGGGCGCATCATCGACCGCGATGAGCTCCTGCCGATGCTCGCTGCGACGGGGGCCGCCGCGCTGCCCGCTCTCGCGGGGATCGTCCACCTCGGCGCGTGCACCGACACGACGCAGCTCGACGTCGCGTTCCTGCGGCGCGTGAACGTCGAGTATTCGCAGGCGCTCTGGTCGTTCGCGACGGCGCACCGTGTCACGTTCGTCTACGCGAGCAGCGCGGCGACCTACGGCGGCGGCGAGCACGGCTACTCCGACGACGAAGCGGGCATCGATCGCCTCGTGCCGCTCAACCCGTACGGAGATTCGAAGCTGATCTTCGACCGCTGGGCGCTCGCCGAGGAGAGTGCCGGCCGCGCTCCGCCCGCATGGAGCGGCTTCAAGTTCTTCAACGTCTACGGCCCGGGCGAGCGCCACAAGGGACGCATGGCGAGCGTCGTGCTGCACGCGTTCGATCAGATCCGCGCGTCGGGACGCGTGAAGCTGTTCAAGAGCCACCGCGCCGGCATCGCCGACGGCCACCAGCAGCGCGACTTCGTGCACGTCGGCGACGTCGTCGACATCCTCTTCTTCGCGCTCGAGCGCCCGCTGCGCCGCGGCATCTTCAACCTCGGCACGGGGCAGGCGCGCACGTTCCTCGACCTCGTGAACGCGACGTTCGCGGCGCTCGCGCTCGAGCCGCGCATCGACTTCATCGACACGCCGGTCGATCTGCGCGCGCGGTACCAGTACTTCACTCAGGCCGACATGAACAAGCTGCGCGCCTCCGGTTGGACGCGTCCGTTCACGTCGCTCGAATCGGGCGTCCGCAAGACCGTCGAGCACCTCGTCGCCGCCGCGCGTTGATTCACGCCCGGTGCGGTGGATTTCTTTGGTAAGACGGTCGCACCCTCTCTCGGCACCGATGGCCCACCTGCTCCCAGAGGCTTCCAGAGGCCACCACTCCAAACTCCGATGACGACCGCGCTCACCCTCGACTCGGTGACGAAGCGCTTCGGCTCCTTCACCGCCGTCGACCACCTCTCCATGCAGATCGAACGCGGGACGATCTGCGGCTTCCTCGGCCAGAACGGCGCGGGGAAGACCACGACCATCCGCATGGTGATGTCGATCTTCTACCCCGACTCGGGGACGATCGAGATCCTCGGCGAGCCGAACGCCGAGTCGATCAAGAACCGGCTCGGGTACCTGCCCGAGGAAAAGGGCCTCTACAAGAAGATGAAGGCGTGGGAAGTCCTCGCGTACTTCGGGCGCTTGAAGGGAATGGAGTCGCGCGACGCGAAGGAGAAGGCGCGTGAGATGCTCGCGCGCTTCGGGCTCGGCGATCACATGGAGAAGAAGTGCGAAGCGCTGTCGAAGGGGATGGGCCAGAAGGTCCAGCTCCTCGGCACCTTCATCCACAACCCCGAGCTGGTGATCCTCGACGAGCCGTTCTCGGGCCTCGACCCGGTGAACGTCGACCTGATGCGCGAGGTCATCCTCCAGATGAAGAAGGACGGCCGCACGGTGATCTTCTCGACGCACGTGATGGAGCAGGCCGAGAAGCTCTGCGACAAGATCGTCATGGTGCACAAGGGGAAGAAGGTGCTCGACGGGACGCTCGCGGCGGTGAAGGGCGGGTCGGACCACGGCATCCAGATCGACTACGAAGGCGACGGCTCGATCCTGCACCGCCTCGCCGGCGTCGCGCGCGTGAACGACTCGGGCAAGAGCGCCGAGCTGTTCCTCGTCCCGGGCGCGAACGCGCAGAGCGTGCTCGAACAACTGGTCGGGCGGATCGCGATCCGCCGCTTCGATCTCCGCGAGGCTTCGCTCCACGAGATCTTCGTGCGCACGGTCGAAGGAGCGCGGTCATGAGCAACAAGACGTTGATCGTCGCGGGCCGGGAGTACACCGAGAACCTGCGCACCAAGGCGTTCTGGATCGGCATCCTCTTCTTCCCGATCATCCTGATCGGCTCGATCGCCGTGCCGCGGCTGCTCGATCGTGCGAAGGAGGCGCGGTATTACGCGGTCGTCGACGAGTCCGGCTTCCTGTTGAAGGCCGTCGAAGAGCGCGCGCAGCTTCCCGACCTCGAGAAGGTCTTCACCACGGCGCTGTCGTGGCGGGACAAGGGCGGCGCGAAGTGGGAGCGACAGCCGCAGATCCTGAAGGACACGGTCGAGCGCATCGTGGCGATGAAGGACACGCCGGTGATGAAGATGCTCGATCAACTCCCGCCGGAGATCCGCGGCGACGAGAACGACAAGCCCGAAGTGCGGGCGGCGCGGTTCTACGCGTGGGCGATCACGGCCCTGAACAGCAACGAGGGCTCGGCGATTCGCGACGCGATGCCGAGCGAGGCGAAGGACCGGTTGAACGAGCTGCGCGACGGGATCCGCGACTGGTGGAAGTCGCTGCCCCCGGAGGAGGCGAAGGAGTTCGACCGGGACCTCGCGAAGGCGCGCTACGTCCGCGTCGACGCTCCGACCGGCGGCGACGTCATTGCCGAGCTGAACCAGCGCGTCGGCGACAAGAAGCTGTTCGCCTACTTCGTCATCGGAAAGGACCCGGTGCATTCGGACGAGGGCTCGAAGTACGTTTCGAACAACCTCACCGACAACGACCTGCGCCGGTGGTTCGCCGGGCTCGCGACCGAAGAGATCCGCGACCGTCGTCTCGCCGAGAAGGAAATCGCGAAGGACGTCGCGCGCTGGATCCAGAAGCCGCTCTCGTTCGTCGAGAAGCAGCTCGGCAAGGGCGGCAAGGAGGAGGAGGTCGAGGACAAGGACAAGGCGCTGAAGTTCGCGCCGCTCGTCTTCGTCTACCTGCTCTGGATGGCCGTGTTCACGATCTCGCAGATGCTGCTCACCAACACGATCGAGGAGAAGTCGAACCGCATCCTCGAAGTGCTCCTGTCGTCGGTCACGCCGCTGCAGTTGATGCTCGGCAAGATCCTCGGCATCGCGGCGACCGGCCTCACCGTGACGCTCTCGTGGATCATCTGCTTCGTGCTCGCGGTGAAGGTGATGCCGATGATGGGGTTCGAGCCGCCGTTCGACCTCACGCCGATCATCACGAACCCGGCCTACCTCGTCGCCTTCATCGGGTACTTCCTCGCCGGCTACCTCTTCTTCGCCGCGTTGTTCGTCGGCATCGGCTCGGTGTGCAACTCGCTGAAGGAAGCGCAGAACCTCGTGATGCCGGTCACCATGGTGTTGATGGTGCCGCTGTTCGCGATGATGCCGGTGGTGCAGGACCCCGACGGACGCCTCGCGAAGTTCCTGTCGTGGGTGCCGCCGTTCACACCGTTCGTGATGATGAACCGCGCCGGCGGGACGATCTCGCAGTTCGAGTACATCGGCACCGGCGCGCTCCTGCTCGTCTCGATCCTCGTGGCGATGTGGGCGTCCGCGAAGGTGTTCCGCATCGGCGTGCTGATGACGGGCAAGGCGCCGACGCCGGGCGAGATCCTGCGCTGGATCAAGGCGCCGGTCGGGCAGGTCCCGGTCCACAAGGACGGCGAGCATCACTGACCGCGGTTCGGTCCGCGTTTCGGCTTCATTGGCGGCGACGTTCGGCCGAAGGAACCCCCGGGAGTGCGGTTTCCGCGCGCTCCCGCGGGGATAATCCCCGCGCCTGACGCGCAACCGAAGACGCACCGGAGCTGCCGCATGCGTTCGATCCCTCCCCTCGCCGTCGTGTTCTTCGTCCTCTCGTCCGCCGCCGTCGCGGGCACGGTGCACGTGCCGAACGTCCCGGGCGGGATCATGTCGGTGCAGGACGGCCTCGACGCCGCGGGCACCGGCGACAACGTCGTGATCGCGGCGGGCGTGTACCAGGAGAACCTCACGCTCTCCGCGAAGCAGAACGTGAAGATCACCGCCGACGGCAACGTCGTGATCGACGCGCGTCCGCAGGGCGACACCGGCACCGGCCCCGCGCTCGTGATCTCGAACTGCACCGCGATCAAGATCACCGGCATCACGTTCCGGCACGCGAAAGGCCTGTCACCGAACGGCGCGGGCGTCCGCGTGACCGGCTCGAGCCTGCTCAACTTCGCCGACGTGTCGGTGTTCGGCTGCGACGAGGAAGGGCTCCACGTCGAGGCGAGCCAGGTCACGTTCGACGGCTGCACCGTGAAGGGCTGCAAGGGCGGCATCTACGTGATGGGCTCGAACGTGAAGGTGCTGAACACGCGCGTGACGAACGACCAACTGCGCGGCATCGGCGTGACCGGCGATCAAGTCGAAGTCGACCGCTGCACCGTCGCCGCGATCCGCGCGGGCGGCGGCGTCGAGATCACCGGCGAGCATCCGACCGTGACGCACTGCGACATCGCCGGCGTCATGGACTCGCCCGGCATCATCACCACCGGCTCGAACCCGACGATCGCAAAGAACACCGTCCGCGACGGCCTGATCGGCATCGACGTCGTCTACGGCGCGTTCGGCACCGTCGAGAAGAACGAGATCTCCGCGTGCTCCGCGTAC
This sequence comes from uncultured Phycisphaeraceae bacterium, assembly GCA_964493525.1. Taxonomy (GTDB): domain Bacteria; phylum Planctomycetota; class B15-G4; order B15-G4; family JADJEK01; genus CAZBOK01. Next base: position 38,566 of record CAZBOK010000002.1, read on the forward strand.
GGGATGCACACCGGCAACGCGTCGCACGATCTCACGATCCGGAGGAACGTCGTGCGCGGCTGCGGCGACAGCGCGTCGGCCGGTTACTACCTCTCGGGCGACGGCATGGGCGGCCACACGCTCGACAAGAACGTCGCGATCGACTGCGGCGGCGACGGCTTCTTCGTGTCGAGCGACAACGCGACGCTCACGCGAAACCGCGCGGAGAACTGCGGCAAGGACGGCTTCGACCTCGACGCCGTGTTCGTGAACATCACGCTGTCCGACAACGTCGCGAAGGGGAACCAGGCCGAGGGCTTCGAGAACGGCGCGGACAACACGCTGCTGACCGGCAACGTGGCGAAGAAGAACCGCACCGCGTTCGCGAACGCCGGCACGATCGACCCCGCGAGCGCCGGGAACTCGTTCGCCACCGCGGGGGCGCCGGCGCCCGAGATCGATTGATCGATTCGCGCGCGCGGAGCGCCGGACCGAGTCAGTTCGGCTGCTTGCCGAGCTCGTCGATGAACCGCGAGATCGTCGGCCACACCTGCGGCGCCTGACCTTGCCGGCGATGCAGCGGCGTGCCGGGCGGGTCGGCGCTCAATCCGTGGTCGCTCCCCGGCACGACGATCAACTGCGCGTGTGCGTTGCCCGCGCGCTCGAGCGCTTCCCGCATCGGCGCGAGGTTCTCGTCCGGCGTCACGTTGGTGTCCGACCCGCCGAAGAACGCGAGCACGGGGCAGGTCACCTTCTCGAACACCGGGATCGGGTCGTGGCGCATGTTGCGCTTCATCCACACGTAGTCGGGACCGTCGCGCGATTCGATGTCGCCGACGTGCTGGAACCACGGCTCGTGCTCGACCTCCTTCCGATCGGCGAGGTACGCGTCCCACGCTTCGTCGGAGTCGAACGACTTCCAGAGCAGATCGAGGTGCGCCCGCGCGCGCGCGACCTGCGCCTCCGTCGCTCCGGCCGCGCGCATCTCGTTCAAGCGCCGCGTGGTCTCCTGGCGCGCGGGCGAGATCGCGGGCGCGACGAACAGCAGCACGAAGCCGACGGCCGGCGAATGCGTCGCGGCGAGCGGCGCGATCCAGCCGCCGCGGCTGCGCCCGAACACACCGATGCGCGTCGGGTCGATGTCGTCCCGCTTCGCGAGCAGCTCCGCGCCGGCCGCGGCGTCGGCGGCGATGTCGTCGAACGGGCACTCGCGGTCGCCGGTCGAGCGGCCGCAGCCGCGGCGATCGAAGATCAGCGCCGCGTAGCCGAGGGCGGCGAAGGCGTCCGCGTCGAGACGGACGTCGCGTCGATCCGTCCAGCCGGATCCGCCGATCACGATCACTGCGGGATGTCGCGCGCCGTCATTCGGTGAAATGAGCGTCCCCGACAGGTCGGCGCCGCGGCACGACCAAGTCAGCTCGTCCTCGACGAAACGATTGCGCGCGAACTCCTCGGGCTTGCCGGAGCCGACGGTGCGCACGAGCGACGTCACCGCGCCGTCGGCGTCGAACCGGAACTCGATGCGGCTCTCGATCGGGTCGGGCACGTACTCGGCCGGCCCGGTGAAGAAGCTCTCGTCGTCGACCGGGAACAGCGTGCGCACGGCGCCGCTCGCGAGGTCGATCAGACGGAGCTCGCCCCACGACCACGCGCTGACGACGAGCGCGCCGCCCGCCGCGGATCGGTAGGACCCGACGCGGCGCGCGAGGCGATCCTTCGCGATCGTCGCGAGCGGCTCCGGCGAACGCGCGAGCTCGAACTTCGCGGTCAGCTCGCCGTCGAACTTCATCTCGCCCGCGAGCCCGCCGTCCTTCGTCGCCGTCGCCGACCAGAGCCACGTGCGCCCCGCATCGTCCTTCTGCGTGAACGCGACGTGATCCGTCGCGAGCTCCGCGACCTCCGTCGGAACGTGCGTGCGACCCAGGTGCGGGAAGCCGATCTCGATGCTCGCGGGCGACCCCGCCGAGGGCGCGACGATCGTCAGGTGCAGCGGGAAATCGCCGCCCGACTCCTCGTAACCCCAGCCGGTCCAGTCCCCGGCGAGATCGCCGCCCGCGAGCGCACGCGGGGCCGCAGCGACAACGGACAGCACGAGCAGGGCGGCGAGAGAGAGGCGGGTCGAGGACATGGCGTTGATTCCGCGATTGAGCGACGTGCAGAACGGCACCACGCACCGTAGAACGGCCGCGCGCGCGCCGCTTCCGGAATCGTGCGCGCGATCGGGACCGCACGGATGCAGCGCATCGACACACGCCGGCTGTTCGACGGGAACGGGCTCACGCTGATCGACACCGCGTGGCGCCGCGAAGATCATCCCGCGAGCGCGACGGTGCGTCCGGCGACGGCGGTGTTCGAGTTCATGCGCGAGGGCTCGTTCGTCTACCGCGACGGGGTGCTCGGCTCGCGCGCGGCGCACGTCGACGCGACGGCGATCGCGCTGTTCAACCCCGAGCGGGAGGTCGTGATCGACCATCCATCGGGCGAATCGAACGCGGGCACGACGCTGCGGGTCGCGCTCGACGTGCTGCACGAAGTGGCGCACGCCGCGCGCGTGCGACTGCCGCGCCGGGAGCACGAGCTGTTCGCGTGCGCGAGCGTGCGGTCGCCGGCCGCGGTCTACATCGCGCAGCGCCGCGCCCTCGCACTCGCGCGATCGGCGTCGAACGACGCGGACGGCGTCGAGGAAGCACTGCTCGCGCTGGTCGAGCGGGCACTGTCCGCGATCGTCGCTCCCGCGCGCGTTCGGTCGGACGCCGTCGCCGTGAGCCGGTTCGCGCGCGGCCGCGTCCTCGCCGCGCAGTCGATGATCGCCGAGCGCTTCCGCGGGCGGTGCACGCTCGACGACGTCGCGCGCGCGGTCGGGATATCGCGCTTCCAACTCTGCCGAGCGTTCTCGTCGCTCACCGGCCGGACGATCCACGACACGCTCGTCGAGCTCCGCGTCCGCGCCGCCGTCGAACGGATCGCGGAAGGCGAACGGAGCTTGACCGCCGCCGCGCTCGCGTGCGGCTTCGCGAGCCACTCGCACCTGACCGACACGTTCCGCGCGCGGCTCGCCGTCTCGCCCGCGTCGCTGCGCCGCGCGATCGGGACGTTCAGCCGGAGTTCTTCGCCAGGATCTTGCCGATCGTCGTCCACTGCTCCTTCGTCATCGGCACGACCGACAGCCGGCTGATCCGGAACAGATCCCAGCCTTCGAGCCGGCGGTCCGACTTCATCTGCTCGAGCGTCACCGGCTGCGGCCATTTCGCGCCGAACTCGAGATCGACGACGACCGCGCTCTCGTCGCCGCCGCCTTTCGGATCGGGGTACGCCGCGCGCGCGACCTTCGCGACCCCTCGCGCCGCGCGTTCATCGCCGGTGTGGAACACGAGCACGTAGTCGCCGATCTTCATCTCGCGCAGGTGGATCCGCGCCAGCGGGTTCTGGACGCCGTCCCACGTCGTCTTCTTGTCGCGAGCCAGATCGTCGATCGAGTACGTCGACGGCTCGGTCTTCACCAGCCAGAACTGCATACGTCACTCCCTCGAGAGATCGAAGCGCCGGAAACACCAGCCGAGCAGCGTGAGCAGTCCGAAATCGACGAGCGCTTGAACGGGCAGAGCGCTGACGACGCCGGCGGTGACGGAGTCGAACGACTGCGTCGCCCACGCGAGTGTGACTCCCGCGGGCACGAGCGCGAGCGCGAGCCCGAACATGCTGAACACCATCATCAACGACGTCGCGCTCGGGTTCGGCCGCCCGGTCGCGGTGACGGTGCGGATCGGGAACAGCAGAAAGCCGACGTTGTTGATCGCGCACACGCCGAGCGTCGTCAGCGGATAGACGAGCAGCCCGATCCACACGGCGTCGAACGAATCGCCGAGCAGGATCGTCATCGGCACGAGCAGCGCGAACTGGAACACGAGTGCGAGCGACACGGGCAGTGCGACTTCCGCGAGCGCGAGCCGCGTCGGGTGAACCGGGAGCTGCTTCAACTGCGCGAACACGTCGAGATCGCGGCGGAAGTCGAACGCCAGGTGGCTCTGCAGCAGGAACGGGAGCAGGCCGCACATCGTGAGCAGCATCGGCATCGCGTCGCGCGGCGCGCCGCGCGCGACGCTCTGCTTCACGACGAACGCGAGCGAGGTCCCGATCATCCCGGTGATGAACACGGCGAACAGCAGGAGCCGCAGCGAGCGCGAGAGCACGATCACGTTCTTCCAGAGCACGGCGCCGGCGCCGCGGAACATCGGGAGCGCGGGCAGCTTTCGCTCGCGGAACCGCTCGCCGTCGCGGCCGGCCGTAGCCGGGATCCCGCGGCCCGCGAGCGCGAGCACGCGGGTCACGCGCCGGCTCGTCTCGATCGAAGCCTCGAAGAACCGCACCTGCAGCGAGACCGCGATCAACAGAGTTCCCGCCGCGAAGAGGACGAGCTGCGACGCCGTGCGCATGGCGTCGGCGAACTCCGTCGCGAGCGCGAGCTCCTCGACCGCGACCGCCGGATAGAAGATCACGCGCGCCACCGGGGTCGCGAGCCATTCGCGCACGTGATCGGAGAACGTGCCGCCGCCGAACATCGACGTCATCAGGACGACGATGCCGAGGCCGGCGACGAGTGTCGCGAACAACTGCATGCTGCGTCGCATCCGCGCGAACACGCGCTCGTTGATCGTGACCGCGACGAGCGCGGCGATCGCCTGGAGATGCACCGCCACCGCCTGAGCGAGCGCGAGTCCGATGAACGCGAGGCCGTGGTTCGGAACGCGCATCCCGAAGATCACGGTGAAGAAGAAGCTCGACAACAGCGCGAGCGGATAGATCGAGCACAGCCGGTAGAGGATCAGCGAGCGCCGCGTGAACGGTCCGGGGAACAGGAAGTCGATGTCGGCGGGCTGGAACGCGAGCCCGCGCTGCACGACGCCGCCGAAGACCGACATGATCATCGTCATCGCGACGAGCATCTTCATCACTTGCGCGGCGGATTCGGGCGAAGCGATTCCCCGTTGTCGCTGGGCATACACCTGCGCCCAGACCATGAACGAGATGAGCGCGAGCCAGAGCACCGTGCCGAGCAGGCGCCGCGGATTGGCGAGGCCGCGCCAATACTGGCGCACGCCGTTCACGCGGCGTCGCCACAGCAGGAACGCGAGCGCGCGATTCACGGGAGCAGCGGGTCCCGTGCGGTGGGCGCGGCAGACCCGGCGCCGGCGGTCTCGGTGATCGCGAAGAACACCTCTTCGAGCGTCGCGGAGGTCGACAGCCCGGACTGCGCGCGGATCGACTCGAGCGGTCCGATCGCCGCCGTCCTGCCGCGGTGGAGGATGAGCACGCGATGACAGAGCCGTTCGACGAGCTCGAGCTGGTGCGACGACATCAGGATCGCGGCCCCGGCTTCCGCGCGCCGCCGGATCGATTCGCGCATCAACCGGATGCCGTGCGGGTCGAGGCCGGTAAGCGGCTCGTCGAGCAGGAGCGCCTTCGGCTCGTGCAGGAACGCGCACGCGATCGCCAGCTTCTGCTGCATCCCGCGCGACAGCGTGTTCGCCAGCTCGTCGCGCTTCTCGACCAGTTCGAGCTCCTTCAAGAGCATCTCGGCGCGCGGGTCGGCGGCGACGACGTTGTACGCGAGCGCCGTGAACCGCAGGTGCTCGGCGACCGTCAGCAGGTCGAACGGGTGCGGCGTGTCGGGCACGTACGCGAGGCGGCGCTTCGCCTCGACCGGCTGATGGCGCACGTCGTGTCCCGCGACCGTGAGCCGGCCCGCGTTCGGGTCGAGGATCCCGGCGATCGCGCGCAGCGTCGTCGTCTTCCCGGCGCCGTTCTGCCCGACGAGCCCGAGGATCTCGCCCGGGCTCACCGTGAACGACAGGTCTTTCACGGCTTCGAAGCCGTCGTAGCTCTTCGTGAAGCCGATGACGTCGATCACGCGCGCTCCGTCCGATCGTGGGCGCGGCATTGTAGGCGCGGGCCTCTATCATCGGCGGCCCATGCCCGAACGGCTGCTGGTGCTCGGGCCTTCGTGGCTCGGCGACGCGATCATGGCGATCCCCGTTCTCCGCGCGCTGCGCTCGAGCAGCGCCGGGAGTCGCATTGCCGTGCTCGCGCGCGGCGGCGTCGCCGACCTCTACCGCGCCGTTCCGGCGGTCGACGAGGTGATCGTCTACGCGCGTCGCCCGGGGATCTCGCGGCTCGGCGCGTACGCGGACCTCGTGCGCCGCCTGCGCGAGTTCCATCCGGACACCGCGCTCGTGATGCCGCGCTCGTTCGGCTCGGCGTGGACCGCGCTGCTGTCGGGCGCACCGCGCCGCATCGGGTTCCGCGCATCGGGCCGCGACTTCCTCTTCACCGACCCGATCGACCGCGACGCGCGGCTCTTGAAGATCCACCGCGTCGACTCGTTCCGCCACCTCCTCGCGCCGTTTTCGATCGAACGCGCGGAGGAAGCGCGCGATCCGCCCGAGCTGTCGCTCCCCGACGACGCGTTCGTCGAGGCCGACCGCCTGCTCGAACCGCTCGACGGCGCCGACGGTCCGCTCGTCGCGTTCATTCCCGGAGCGCACTACGGGTCCGCGAAGCAGTGGCCCGAGGAGCGCTTCATCGAGCTCGCGCGCCGCCTCGGCGCGGAGCGACGCGCCTCGATCGTGCTGATCGGCGGGCCGGGCGCGGATCAGCTCGTGTGCGACCGCATCCGGCATTCGGTCGAAGACGTGCGCGTCGTCGACCTCGCGGGCAAGACCTCGATCATGGGGCTGTGCGCCGTGCTGAAGCGATCGCAGCTCGTCGTGTCGAACGACACCGGCGCGATGCACGCCGCTGCGGCGGTGGGCGCCCCGCTCGTCGCGATCTTCGGGTCGACGGATCCCGTCACGACGTCACCGTACGGCGCCGGGCCGATCCTCGTGCGCGAGCCGGTCGACTGCGCGCCGTGCCTCCTGCGCGAGTGCCCGATCGATCATCGCTGCATGACGCGCGTCGACGTCGACCGCGTGTTCGCCGCGTGCGCGCGCCAGTTGGAGACGGCCGCGCCGGTGGCGTGAGCGGTTCGCGGCCGCGGGATCAGCCGGCTTCCTTGAGCACGTCGGGATCGACGTCCCACACCAGCCCGGCGTCGTTCGGGTCCATCTCGATCGCGAGGAGCTGCATCTTCTTGCCGCGCTCCTTCGACGCCTCGTCATCGAGCGCGCGGCACGCTTTGCCGAGGCGGAGGTACAGCGCAGGGTTCATCGGATCGAGCTCGATCGCCTGCTCGAGCGCCTTCACCGCTTCCGCGTCTTTGCCGTCGGCGCGCAGCGCGCGCGCATAGCCGGAGTAGGTCGACGGATCGCGCGAGTAGAGCTCGATCGCTTTCTTGTAGTACAGCGCCGCGCGCACCCAGCGCCCCCACTGCTCGCAGAACTGCGCCGCGCGCGTGTAGCCGCGCGCCGTCTTCACGTTCATCTGCTTGATGTAGGCGTACCACTCCTGCTCGAACGCATCGAGGTTCTTGATCTCGAGCATCTTCTGGAACAGGTCGATCGCCGCCGCGGGCTTCATCCACTTCTCTTCGCCCGAGCCGCCCGGCCACGTCTCGCGATCGAGCTTCGGGTCCTTCGCGAGCTTCGCGAGGTACTTCCGGTACTTCTCCTTGTACTTCGGCGACTGCATCAGCATGTGGTTCAACGACCACGCCCACGCGTACTGCATCGCGTCGATCCGCGGCTCCGACATGAGCCCCTTCAGGTCCTGCATCTCGCCGCCGTCGATCGCGTCGATCAGGTTCACGAGCCGGCCTTCCTGCGTCTGGCCGCTCGTCATCGTCTTCCGCACGGGGTCCCACTCGCTCGAGCCGTAGTACTCGGCCATGCCTTCGTCGATCCACGGCGCGAAGACGAACGGCGGGTCGGTGTAGAGGTGGAAGAGGTAGTGGTTCGTCTCGTGGAAGAGCACGTCGAGCGTCAGGCGCTCGTCATCGCGCTCGTAGAAGAAGTTGAGCTCGATCGGCTCGACGAACCGGAAGTAACCGAGGACTCCGCGCGGCGCGTTCCCGATGCGGTGGAAGTCGTCCTCCTTGTTGTAGAAGCAGACCTTCAGCTTGCGGTTCGGCGGCTGCTTGACGCCCCACTCCCTCGCGAACGTGTCGAAGTACGTCTCGAACAGCGCCATGTAGTTCGCGCCGACGTCCTGCGGGACCGTGTACTCGAAGTTGAAGTGCGCCGTGCTCGCCTTGTATCGCTCGCGCCACTCCTGGTGCTTCTTGAACTCCTCGAGCGCGTCCGCGCGCGCCTTGCTGCGCTTCTCGAGCTTCTTGTCGCGCTCCGCCTTCGCGATCCACTTCCCTTCGAACGGCACGAGCCCCTGCGCGAGCTTCTTCGCCTCGTCGTCGTTCTTCGCGGTGAAGTCGTCGCCGCCCTTCGAGATGAAGTACTCCTTCACGATCTCGGCGGGGATCGCGACGGTGCCGTGCGGGTATTGCGCCTCGAAGCCCTGGTCGGTCTTGACGAGCTTCGGCACTTCGTAGAAGCGGCCGTCCTTGAAGAAGAGCGAGTCGGCGGAGGCGGTGGACGCGATCGGCGCGAAGAGCGCCAGCGCGGCGAGAAGACGAGCGCAACGCATCGGGCGGGCTCCCTTCGATCGGGGCGGATTACTTGGTGCGGCCGTCGGCGTACTGGAACCAAGACCGGTCGAGCGCCTTCCAGTCGGCCTCGGTCCAGGTGCCGAACGTGCGGTCGAATGCCTTCTGCAGCAGATCCTCTTCGACCTTGTCGAACGCCTCGGAGCGCTTCTTCTTGTACTCCTCGTCCTCGGCCTTCAGGCGCTCCTCGTCGGACATCGACGCCTTGTCCTTCTCCTCGCCGCCCTTCGCCGCCGCCTCCTCCTCGTCCAGGCGCTTCTCGATCTCCGCGACGAGGTCGTACAGGTGGCTCAGGTAGGTCGGCAGGATCTTCGCCGTCTTGTCGGCGCGTTTGCCGGGACCTTCGAGCAGGTAGCGAATCACGCTCGAACACTGCGCGCCGGTGTAGCGCCAGTTGTCGCCATCCCACGCCTGCTTGGTCGTCATCTTCATCAGCGAGTTCAGCGGTTTCAGCGGCGGCTCCCCGCTCTTCTCCTTGTCGTATTTCTTCTGCGCGACGAACGCGTCGACCATTCGGTCCTTCTCCCACTGGTCGGTCCCGAACGTCAATTGCGCGCCCTTCATCTCGGCGTCGTCGATGTATTCCACGAGACCGGAGCTGAGCCAAGTCGGCATCCGCTGCCACAGCTCCTCGTTCTTCTGATCGAACCAGTTGCGGGCCACGTCGCGGTTCAGTGATGCGAACTCCGCGTCCCAGCCTTTGTTCGTCGGCTTCGCGAAGCGGATCTCCTGCACGTAGCTGCCCTTCCCCGTGTGGAAGGTGAACATCGGTCCCTGTGGGACGCGGTCGGTGTCGCCGTAGATGCGCAGGATCGCCGCCTGCACGTAGCCCTGCCCGACGGTTCCGAAGTTCTCTTCGAGCCAGGCGCGCACGCCCTCGGCCTGACGGCTCGCGAGCTTCGCGTACTTCGGATCGCCCTGGTACACGACGAGGTAGTTGTCGGTCTCGAAGTGCTCCCAACCCTTCTCGAGCTCGGCGATCGCCTTCTGGAATGCCTGCTCCTTCTGCTCGCGACGCCGCTTCAGGATCTCGCCCGGCGACAGGTCGTGCTCGTCGAGGCGCTCCTGCATTTCGACGCCGCGCTTGCGCCAGTCCTGCCACTCGCGCGTCTTGAGCCCGGCGGGGTCGCTCAGCTTGAAGCTCGCGAACATCCCCGTCATCTCGTTCTGGAACTTCTTGAAGTGCTGTTCGGTGCAGGTGCACATCACGGCGAACTCGCCGCCCGGGAGTTGGTAGGAGCAGGACAACCAGCGCAGCGGGAAGCGAGTGCCCTTCTCGAAGACCATCTCGCGGATCACCGCGTCGAAGCCCGCGACCTTGCC
>CAZBOK010000003.1:0-42371 GCA_964493525.1 uncultured Phycisphaeraceae bacterium
GGCGCGTGGCGACGACGAGCTCGGTGCTCGCGCCGCCGACGTCGATCAGCGCGATCTTGCGCGCGCGCGGCGCGAGCGTGCGGATGCCGGCGAGCGCGAGGCGCGCCTCCCGATCGCCGTCGATGATCTCGACCGAGAGCCCCGTCCGCCGCTCGATCGATCGGACCGCGGCCGCGCGGTTCGCGGCCTGCCGGAACGCCGCGGTCGCGACCACCTGCGGGAGTCCGGCGCCGTGCGACGCGGCGATCGATCGGAATCGCCGAAGCACCCGGATCGCGCGCTCGAGCGGCGCCCGGGCGAGCCGGCCGGTCCTCCCGACGCCCTCGCCGACCCGGGCGACCTCGACGCGCTTCTCGAGCAGATCGACCCGGCCCGATCGACCGACCCGGCCGACCGCCAGGCGGATCATGTTGCTGCCGAGGTCGACCGCGGCGGCCGCTCGGAAGCCCCTTCCCGGACTTGATTTCGAACTTCTCGTCACTCGGAAGCCATTGCGAGATATGGGGTTCAGAACGTGCTCCGAGAACCGCTCAGGATCCACGACCTCGAACGACGAACACCTTTTCAGCGCGAACTAGAATCCCGCTCTGCCGGGAGCGGGACGCGAGCGATCGAAAGGCAGGGCACGATGAGCCAGCCGAGTGAACGAGCCGTCTTGAAGCGCATGCTCGACCACTATGACCAGCTCGGCGCGCTCCGCGAGCGGATCCAAGGACAAGCCTCCGACCTCGGCGAAGCGATCCGCCTGCGACAGGAGACTCGCAAGAAGATCGACCTCATCGGGAAGGACCTGACCAGCCTCACCGAGCGGTCGGCGCTCGGCCAGCTTCTCGCGCGATACAAGGTCAACAAGTACCAGCTCATCGTCCTGCTCGCGCTGCTCCGCCGCCGACTCGAGTCCGACAATCCGTACCTGAAAGGTCGCCAGCTCCTCGCGCTGTTGTTCGACTCGTCGTTCGATTTCCTGCGGGGCTGCTCCTTCCTCGAGCCGAACGCGATGCTGCAGTCGGCCGGGCTCGTCGTGCCCGAGGTGAAGGACGACGACGAAGAGGACGACCTGCTCGAGACGTCCTTCAAGATCAGCGACCGCGTGTTCCGGATGGTGCGGAACTCGTTCTTCGCGAACCGCGCGCTGCGCTTGCCGACCGCGAAGGCGAAAGCGCAGCCGTACAAGTCGAACGTCGCCTACCTCATCGACCTGCGCCGCTTGTCGCTGCTCTACCGCAAGCGCGCGGCCCGCGTCTTCAATGTCGAGACCTGGGAGGACGTCGGACTCGGTGCCGCGGAGTCGGCGACGACGCTGAACCAGCAGCTCGCACGGTTCCGCGACCGCATCGAGCAATCGCTGAAGCTCACGCGCAAGGCCGGTGAGTTCCCGATCGTGACGATGATCAAGGAGTTCGCGCTCGGCGAGGAAGAGCTCGTCGTGCTCGTCACGCTGATGTTCCAGGAGTTGCTCGAAGGCGGGGCGTTCCTGGACGCGGTCGACCTCCTGAAGCTCGTGTCGTCGAGCGAGGAGGATCTCGTCCGGCGCCGCCGCTTCCTCGGCAAGCGCAGCGTCCTCGTGCGGCACAACCTGATCGCGCTCGAGGAGATGGTGAACGACAAGGAGCTGACGGCCGAGGTCTACCTGCCGAACTGGGTCATCGAACGGATGCTCGGCAAGGAGACGACCGGCAAGATCGATGCGGACGCGCGCATCGAATTCCACGACTACCTGAAGAACCTCGGGTCGTCGGAGGACTTCTTCAACGAGCTCGAAGAGCCCTAAACGCCGCGCGGCGCGAGCGCGGTCCTGCATCGCTTCGATTGACACCGGTCCGTGCGCGCGTGAACATGCACCGTTCGATCCGGAACGGAGCGACTTCATGCAATCGAGCGCGCTCGACGCGTTGATCTACGACTGGAACCTCGCCGACTCGCACGCGCCGCGGCCCGCGCGCGCGATCGAGTTCGACGACGAGACGCTGCGCGACGGCCTGCAGTCTCCCGCGGTCACGAATCCGTCGATCGACGCGAAGATCCGCATCCTGCACCTGATGGATCGCCTCGGCATCGACACCGCGAACCTCGGCCTCCCCGGCGCGGGCCCGTTCCACCTGAGCCACATCGAGGCGCTGACGCGCGAGATCGCGACCGCGAAGCTCTCGATCGGCGCGAACGTCGCGTGCCGCACGGTCGTCAGCGACGTCGAGCCCATCGTCGGCCTCACGCAGAAGGTCGGCATCCCGATCGAAGTGTGCACGTTCATCGGCTCGTCGCGCATCCGCAGCTACACCGAGGACTGGGACCTCGACCGGATGTTGAGGAGCACCGAGGAGTGCCTCACGTTCTGCGCGCAACACTCGCTGCCCGTGATGTACGTGACGGAAGACACGACGCGCGCGCACCCGGAGATCCTCGAGCGGCTGTACGGCCTCGCGATCGACCTCGGCGCGAAGCGCTTGTGCTTCTGCGACACGTGCGGCCACGCGACGCCCGACGGCGTGCGCGCGCTGATCCGCTTCGGCAAGGCGCTGGTGAAGAGGAAGGGGAAGCTCGGCGAAGTGAAGATCGACTGGCACGGTCACCAGGACCGCGGCCTCGGCGTCGTCAACACGATCGCCGCGATCGAGGCCGGCGCGGATCGCGTGCACGGCTGCGCGCTCGGCATCGGCGAGCGCTCCGGCAACGCGGCGATGGATCTGATCCTGGTGAACCTGCGCCTGCTCGGCTGGATCGACAACGATCTCTCGGCGCTCGGCGATTACTGCCGCGCGGTCGCCGACGCGGTGAAGGTCGAGATCCCGCACAACTACCCGGTGTTCGGCAAGGACGCGTTCGAGACCGCGACCGGCGTGCACGCCGCGGCCGTCGTGAAGGCGTTCAAGAAGGGCGACTCGCGGCTCGCGAACCTGGTCTACAGCGGCGTCCCCGCCGACCTCGTCGGACTCGAGCAGCGGATCCGCGTCGGTCCGATGAGCGGCCGCTCGAACGTCGCGTTCTGGCTCGAGAAGAACGGCTACACCGCGAGCGACGCGCTCGTGCAGCGCATCCTCGACGCCGGCAAGAGCTCGCCGCGCCTCCTCGAGGACGACGAGATCCACGCGCTCGCGCGTGGCGCGGCCGTCGCTTCCTAGTCGTTCGATCTCAACTCAACGGCATGCGCACCAGATCGCGCCGCACGCGCGCGAGCTCGAGGTGCACGCAGTTGTGGCACTTGTGGTACCCGTGCTCCTGGCGATCGAAGCACGTCTCGGTCGTGATGTGCTGCTGCACGATCCGGCGCGCCTCTTCGTCCGGAACGGTCGGACACATGCGCACGCCCGCAGGCTCGCGATTGTCGGAGACCATCTCACCGCCATTCCCCGAGGTCCGGCGGCAAGCGCCGAGGCCCTCGAACCGAACGATCTTCGTCTTCCGCGGCGGAGCTTAGCGACGCGGTCCGACGGAAGAAGCGCGCCGTTCGAGCGCCGCCGCGCGTCAGAAGCCGAATCCTCGCAAGACTTGGACGGCGCGCCGCGCGGTCGCGACCGCGTCGTGCGAATGCCGCGAGAGTTCGACGCCGAGCGGGCCGCGCCAGGCGATGCGGTTCAACTCGGCGGCGATCGCGGGGAAATCGATCGCGCCGTCGCCGAAGAAGCGGTGCTCGTGGACGCCGACCGGTGAGTCGTCGAGCTGCACGTTCGCGAGCGCGTCCGCGTGCGCGGCGACGTGGCGCTCGAACGGCGCGGTCTCCGTCGCCGCGAGGTGCCCGACGTCGAGCGTGAGCTGGAGCGAGCGACCGTCGCGCGCGACGAGCGTGCGCAGCTTCGTGAACTCGGCGAGCGTCTCGACGCGCATTCCCGGCTCGGGCTCGAGCGCGATCGTGATACCGCGCGCGCGCGCGTGGTCGAGCACCGGCTTCAAGCGCTCGGCGAGCGTCGCGAGCGCGGCGTCGCCCGCCGGCGTGTCGTCCTCCGCGCGTCCCGACCAGATCGACACGACCGTCGCGCCGAGCGTCGCGGCGAGGTCGACGAGCCGCCGGTAGAAGTCCTGCCGCCGCGGGAATCCGTCCGACGTCAGCAACGACGGGAAGTGCTTGCGGCGCGGATCGAGCACGAACCGCGCGCCCGACTCGATCACGATCGACAGCCGCAGCGATTCGAGCCGGCGGCGCACGCGCTCGACGTCCGCGGGCGTGCTCGTGAACGGATCGAGGTGATGGACGTCGGGAGTGAGCGCGACGCCCGCGTAGCCGAGGTCCGCGAGGATGCCGAGGATGTCGTCGAGTCGATGGTGAGCGAAGCCGTTCGTGTTGTACGCGAGGTCCATCGCGCTCAACTCGCTCGACTCCGCCCGACGCCGACGTCGAACACGGCGAGGAACCCGCCGTCCGGCCCGTTCTGGCTCGGGAGCGTCTCGGACTGACTCACGAGGATCAGCCCCGGGTTCGCCACCAGCGCGCGCTCGACGGCGCCCTCGTTCTCCTCGGTTTCGAGGCTGCACGTCGAGAACACGATGCGGCCGCCGTGCCGCACGAGCGGCACCGCCGCGGACAACAGTCTCCGCGCCTGCTCCGCGAGGCGCACGATCGCGGGCTCGCTCACGCGCCAGCGAACTTCCGGACGCCGCGCGAGCACGCCGGTGTTCGAGCACGGCACGTCGATCAGCACCGCGTCGAACTTCGCTCGGAGCGGTTCCGGCAGCGGCTGTGTCGTGTCGTGCTCGAGCAGATCGAACGCGAACGGCGTCACGCTCTTCACGCCGAGGCGACGGCAGTTGTCCGCGACGAGCGCGAGCCGCTCGGCGTCGCGATCGACGGCGACGATCGTCGCCTGGTCGCCGGTCAACTCCGCGAGGTGCGTCGCCTTCCCGCCCGGCGCCGCGCACAGATCGAGGATGCGCTCGCCCGGTTTCGGATCGAGCGCGGGCGCGACTTTCATCGCCGCTTCGTCCTGCAGGTAGAACAGCCCGTCCTCGAACGCGCGGGTGTGCACCGCTTCGCGCGCCGACACGTCGAAGATCAACGACTCGGGCAGGATGCCGACGCGCGCCGTCACGTGCTCGGTGAGCAGCCGCCGCGCGAGTCCTTCGCGATCGATCTTCGCGCGGTTCACGCGCGCGGAGACCTGCGGCCGGCGGTTGCCCGAGGCGAGGATCTCCTCGACGACGGCGCGATCGTGCTTCTTCAGCCAGCGCTCCACGAGGAACGGCGGCTGCGAATAAACCTGGCCCAGGTGCAGCGCGAGGTTGTCCGCGGGGTCGCAGAACACGGCGCGCGGCAGGAACACGACGCTCTTGTCGGACACCGGCACGCGCTTCTGCGGGCTCGCGCCGCCGCGATCGAGACCGACGTCGACCTTGTTCGCGTCGCGCGCGATGCTGCGCAGCACGCCGTTCACCATCGACTGCACGCCCTCGTGACGACGGCGCATGAGGTTCACCGACTCGGAGACCGCCGCGAACGGCGGGACCGCGTCGAGGAAGAACAACTGGTACACGCCCATCCGGAGCACTTGCAGGCAATCGTCCTCGACGTCGCCGAGCGAGCCGCGCGTGAACGCGGCGATCACGCAGTCGAGCGTCATGCGATGGCGCAGCACGCCGTACACGAGCTCCTGCAGGAATCGCTGCTCGCGTCCGTCGAGCTGCGCGGCGCCGGCGACCTGGTCGAGGCACTCCGGCACCTGCAGCGTGCGCGACGCATCGAGCCGCAGCAACGCCTCGAGCGCGAGCGCGCGCGTGTTCGGGCCGGCCGGGCGGCGATCATCGAAGCGCCGCGGGCCGCGATCGCGACCGGAATCGCGCGGGCGTCCGTGGCCGTGGCGCGGCGGTCCGCCGAACCCACGCGCTCCGCCGCCGGGTCCGCCCGATCCGCCGTGACCGCGGCGCGGTCCGCCGCCGCCGCGACGATCCGAAGGGCCGCGCGCTCCGTGCGGGCGGTTCACCGGAACACCGCGCCGAGCGGGATCGGGAGTCCGTTCAGGAACGACTCCGCGTCGGTCTCGCGTTTTCCCGAACGCAGCAATCGCTCGATGCGGATCAACCCGTCCGCCGTCGCGACGTCGAGCACTCCGTCCGAGCGCACCACCGTGCCGGGCGGCACGTTCGCGCCGCCGCGCCGCACTTCCGCCGTGCGCACGATCAACCGCTCGAGCGGCCCGGTCGCGCGCGGCCACTCGGTGAACGCGCCCGGCCACGGCGTCATCGCGCGGATGTGCGCGTGCACGCGGTGCGCGGGGAGCGTCCACGGGATTCGGCCTTCGGTCTTCTTCAACGGCGGCGCCCAGGTGACCGCGGCAGCGGCTTGCCGCTCGCGCGGCGCGGTTCCGCGCGCGAGCTTGTCGAGGTTGCGAGCGAGCAGTCTCGCCGCAATCGGCGCCATCCGCTCCGTCAATTCTCCGGCGGTCTCGTCGGGGCCGATCGCGACCGGCTCCTTGTCGATGACGTCGCCGGAGTCGAGCTCGGCCGCGACGAACTGCAGCGAGACGCCCGTGTCGAGGAGCCCGTCCTGCACCGCGCGCGCGATCGGCGCGGCGCCGCGGTACGCCGGCAACAGCGATCCATGCAGGTTGACGATGCCCTGCGGCGCGAGGCTGAGAAGCTCCTTGCCGAGGATCTGTCCGTAGGCGACGACGACGATCAGGTCGGGCTCCGCGGCGCGGATCCGTGCGACCGCTTCGGGCGCGTTCACTCGCTCGGGGCGGAACACGTCGAGGTCGAGCTTCTTCGCCGCGTCGGCGATCGGCGCCGGCGTCGTCTCACGACCGCGGCCGCGCGGGCGGTCCGGGCGCGTCACGACGAGCCGGACGCGGTGCGCCGAAGCATCGAGGAGTTCGAGCGACGGAACCGCGAACGAGGAAGTGCCGAGGAAGACGACGTTCATGCGAGCGCGATCGAAACGCGAAGGCCTGGCGTGCGAACCGCCAGGCCGTCGAAGCGCCTACCCGTTTTCAGAGATCGACACCGAGGTACTGCTTGCACGCGCGCTTCAGCTCGTCGACCGTGCGGCCGCCGCCGATCAAGCGGTGGATCTCGTTGCCGTCCTTGAACAGGACGAGCGTCGGGATCGCGGTCACTCGGTAGCGCACCGCGACCTCGGGATGGTCCTGCGTGTTGTGCTTCGCGACCTTCATCACCTTCTGCGCGTCCTTCGCGAAGCGCTCCACCGTGGGCGCGAGCTGGCGGCACGGGCCGCACCAGGGCGCCCAGAAGTCGACCATCACGGGCAACGGAGACTTCAGGACCTCGTTGTTGAAGGTCTCGTCATTCGTCTCGAACACGTTCTCCGCCATCTCGTCCTCCGATGCAAATGGGTCGAACAGTTTAGCCGTGTCCCGGCTCTCCCGCCTCACCCGCGCCGAACTCTTCCGGCGCGGGCGCTTCCGATGCCTGCGGCAAGTCGACCGTTTCGGACAGTTCTTGCGCTGCTTCCGGTTCTTCCGGTGATTCGGGCGCCTCGAGAGCGTCCGACCCGAGCGGTTCGGCGTCGATCTCGGGCGCCGAAGTCAACGCGAGGTCCGCGTCGTTGTATTCGTCGTCGGTGAGAGCGCTCTCGTCGCGCAACTCGATCTCGATCTGGTCGAACGTGCCGATCTGCTTCACCGCGAGCCGCCGGCGCCGCACCAGCTCGAGCAGCGCGAGCAATCGGCCGATCAACGTCACGCGGTCGGTCTGTCCTTCGAAGAGTTGCGCGAACGTCACGCTCTTCTTCTCGCGCACGATCGCGAACACGTCGTCGATGTATTCGCGGAGCGGTTTCTCGTTCGCGATGACGCGCGGCGCGTGATCGAGCCCCGTCGCCTTGAGGAGCTGCGCGAACGCTTTCACGAGATCGAAGAGGTCGATGTCCTCGAGCGGGATCTCGCGCTCGCGCCCGTCCTCGGGCGGCGTGAACGCGATCCGTCGCGAACGCTCGGACGCGAGCGCCGAGAGATCGCGCGCCGCCATCTTGAAGCGCTTGTACTCGAGGAGCTGCTGGATCAGCTCGTCCTTGGGATCGAGCTCTTCTTCGAGGTCGACCGCTTCTTCATCCGGCAGGAGCGCGCGCGACTTGATGAGCATCAGCGTCGCCGCCATCACCAAGAACTCGGACGCGTTCTCGACGTCGAGCTCCGCGATCTCCTTCAGGTGCACGAGATACATGTCGCAGATGCGCGCGATCGGGATCTCGTGGATCTCCACCTCCTCCTGCTTCACGAGGTAGAGCAGGAGGTCGAGCGGACCGCTGAAGCTGTCGAGTCGGACGGTGTAGGTCATCGGTGCGCTGCCCGTCCTAGAGCCATTCGCGGTAGATCTGTGACCACCAGCCGTACAGCGGCGTGAAGGTGTGTCGCATCACGAGATCGATCACACGCGTGTACATCAGCACGACGACGATCAAGAGTCCGTAACGATCGAGCCCGTAGAACGCGCCCCGCAGGTTCGACGGCAGAAGGTAGGCGAGGAACCGCGAGCCGTCGAGCGGCGGGATCGGCAGCATGTTGAACACCGCGAGCATCAGGTTGATCGAAATGCCGTACCGCAACCATTCCGCGCTCGGAGATTCAAAGGCGGCGAGGTGGAACCGCTGCGAGATCACGAACAGCGCGGTGAAGAACACCGTGAGCACGACGTTCGAGAGCGGGCCGGCGACCGAGATCAGCGCGAAGTCACGGGCCGGGTGCTTCAGGTTCATCCGATTGACCGGCACCGGCTTGCCGCCCCCGAACACGATCGGCGAGCCGGACCAGATCAGCATCACGGGCAAGATGATCGAGAGGAACAGGTCGAGATGGACGATCGGGTTCAACGTCACGCGGCCGAGCTGACGCGCGGTGCTGTCCCCGAGGCGGTCCGCGACGAACGCGTGGGCCGCTTCGTGAAACGCGATCGAGAGCAGGAGCACCACGATCTGGCCGATCACGACCGGATCGCTGAGGGAAATCGCCGCCAGCACGCCATTCTCCGCGAAGCGCGCCAATGTAGCTCGCACGCTCCGCGAAGACCAACGACGCTCGCAGAACCCCGCTCCGATTGCGGTTTTCGGCCGGTTCCCGTAGCCTCTTCCCCCCGCGGAGCGAGCGCTGCGGATGCCGATCCCAGCCGCCGCGGACGGGGTGTCCTTGACGTCCGGCGAAAGCACAGAAGTCGACCGATCCGCGAAGAGCCTCGAGGAAGGTCAGGCGGTGTTGAAGGCCGCCGCGCAATGCCTCTCGCAGGTGGCGCGGCAGCTCGATCAGCGATTCGTCAAAGCCGTCGAGCTGATCTTCGCGCTCGGGCAGTCGCGCGGGCAGCTCATCCTCTCGGGGGTCGGAAAGGCCGGGCACATCGCGAGCAAGGTCTCGGCGACGTTCGCGAGCACCGGCACCCCCTCCATCTATGTGCATCCGACCGACGCCCTCCACGGCGACCTGGGGAGGATCGGCGCAAGTGACGTCCTGCTCGCACTTTCCAACAGCGGCGCCAGCGCCGAAGTCGTCCGCCTGATCACCCCGGTGCGCTCGATCGGGGCGAAGCTGATTGCGGTGACTTCCGACGCCAATTCGGCCCTCGCCAAGGAAGCGGACGTCGCGCTCACCTACGGCCCGGTCGCGGAGGCCGGGCACCTCGGTCTCGCGCCGACGACGTCGACCACCGCGCTCCTCGCGATCGGCGACGCGCTCGCGATGGCGGTGCTCGCGCGCAAGAACCTCACGCCCGCCGAGTTCGCGCGCTTCCACCCCGGCGGATCGCTCGGCCGCAGTCTGATGCGCGTGCACGAGGCGATGCGCAAGGACGACGCGAACCCGGTCATCGCCGAGACGGCGACCGTGCTCGAAGCGATCCACGTGATGGGAACGACGCGCGGCCGACCCGGCGCGGTCAGCGTCGTCGGAGCGAGCGGCGAGCTGGTCGGCTTCTACACCGACGGCGACGAGCGCCGGCAGCTCGAAGCGAACGCGGCGAACGCCGAGCGATTCCTCAAGAGTCCGATCCGCGAGTTCATGACGAGGAGTCCGCGCACGATCGGCCCCGACCAATTGCTTTCGGAAGCGGTGAGGCTCCTGCGCGAGATGAAGATCGACCAGCTCCCGGTGATCGACGCCGACCGCCGTCCGATCGGTCTGATCGACGTGCAGGATCTCCTCGACGTGCGGGTGCTGTCATGACGCGCACGACGCCGGCGCCGCTCGATCCGCACGCGCTCGCCGCGGTGAAGCTCCTGCTGCTCGACGTCGACGGCGTCATGACCGACGGCCGCCTCTGGTTCGGCGACGGCGGCAGCATGAAGGCCTTCCACGTGCGCGACGGACTCGGCATCGCGCTCCTGCATCGCGCCGGCGTCGAGACCGGCATCGTGTCCGGTCGCGACGAAGCGTTCGTGCGCCGCCGCGCGGAGGAGTTGAAGATGGCGGTCGTCGCGCTCGGCGTCGAGGACAAGGGTCGCTACGTCGCGAAGGTGATCGCGGATCGGAAGCTCGCGCGCGAAGCGGTCGCGTTCGTCGGCGACGACGTGAACGACGTGTCGGCGTTCCGCGCGGTCGGCGTGCCGATCGCCGTCGCCGACGCGCACGCGGATGCGCTCGCCGCGGCGCGCTTCGTCACGCGGACGCGCGGCGGCAAGGGCGCGGTGCGCGAGGTCGCCGACGCGCTCCTCGCGGCGCGCGCCCGGCCCGCTGCGGCGCGTGCAGGGGAGTCGGCGTGAGGCACAAGAAGCTCGTCATCTTCGTCGCGCTGATCGCCGGCGGCGTGTTCGTCGTGTGGCTGCTCGGCGTCCGCGAAGGCGAGAACCTGCTCGGCGGCCGGCGGCGTCCGCCCGCGACGAGCAACGGTCCGTCGCCGTTCGAGAACCGCGACCCGAACGCCGACGTCGCGCTGCGCGACGCGACGATCCCGGTGCACTCGCCGTCGAAGGACGATCCGAACGTGATGGTCCTGCGCTACGTGATCCGCATCGGCGAGACCGTCGGCGACGTCGCGCGGCGCACGCACGCGAAGCGCGTGAACATCGACCTCTACAACGGGAAGCCGAAGCCCGAGGAGCGCGCCGTCGCGAAGGTGAAGAGCGACGAAGCCGAGCTCGTGTTCGCCACCGCGCCGGACGCGACGACCGGTTTCCGCGACGCGGCGCTCGAGACGATGTCGCTGCAGAAGAACGTCGTCGTCGACTACCTCGACGATCAAGGCAACGCGCAGGCGCGCCTCGACTGCGATCAGCTCGACGTCACCGACACGATCTTCCACGTGCCGGGCCACGCGATCGTGACGCAGGAAGGGATGCGCGTCGAAGGCGACGGGCTCGTGTACCACAAGGATGGCGGCGCGTTCTCGTTCGAGAAGAACGTGCACGTCGAGGGCACGCAGTTCGGGCTGCCGACGCCGACCGCGTCGACGGCCGGCGACGCGACCGAGACGAAGACGCTGAAGACAATCGACTGCAAGGGCGTGATGACGTTCGTGCCCTCCGACAAGAAGAGGGAGAAGTCGGAGAGCGCGCCGAAGTCCGTCGCCGACGCCGGCGGCGCGATCCCCACCGACGCGAACTTCGGCTCGCTGAAAGGCGGCGTGCTGACGTTCCACGACGACGTCGTCGGCAAGCAGGAGACGAGCACACTGACCGCGCAGGTGCTCGAAGTCACGCTCTCCTCCGCGCCGCCCGTGAAGTCGTCGAGCGGCGACTCGAATGCAACCGCGAAGAAGGCGAGCGGAATGCAGGTGAACCACGCCGTCGCCACCGGCGCGAGCGGCCGGCCCGCCGTGCTCGACGATCCGCAGGGCCGCCTCGAAGGCGAAGTGCTGATCCTCGACCGCGGCGCCGAAGGTCAGGTCGTCGTGCTGCAGAAGAGCGCGAAGATCCTGAACGCGCGCATGGGTGGAACGGGCGATGCCTCGAAGGTCCTGAACGCCGGCGCTTCCACGGAGATCCGCTTCCATCCGGACTCGGTCGGAAACGGCGAGGCGACGGCCGCCGGCGGGCTCGGCTCCGCGCAGAAAGTGCGGCTCGAGCTGAAGGACGACGCGTGGCTCGAAACGAAAGGTGCGCAGCCGAGCGACGACCTCCACATCGAGGGGCAGCGGCTCGATCTCGAGTTCGCGAAGACCGGCGGCGCATCGGAC
The DNA here is from genome assembly GCA_964493525.1 of uncultured Phycisphaeraceae bacterium. Taxonomy (GTDB): domain Bacteria; phylum Planctomycetota; class B15-G4; order B15-G4; family JADJEK01; genus CAZBOK01. Next base: position 12,040 of record CAZBOK010000003.1, read on the forward strand.
AGCCTCCAACTGCGCCACCTGACCGCGACCGGCGGGGCGAAGGGCGTGATCCCGCAAGGCACGTTCACCGGCGACGAGATCGTCGTCGCGCCGAAGGAAGCGGCGCCCGACCAAGCGCCCGGCGACTCGCAGGACTTCGTGATCCACATCCAGCCGAACCCGGCGGTGCAGCTCGTGTCCGACCTGCCGGGCGGCGGCAAGCGCGAGGTCCACGTCGCGTCGACCGGACGGCTCGACTACCAGCCGGCGACGTCGGACACGCAAGGCGGCGTCGCGACGTTCACCGGCAAGACGAACCTCACCGTCGCGGAGAACGGCGCGATCACGTCGACGCTCGACGCGACGAAGTCGCTGACGATCGAGCTGAACCCGGACGGCTCGAGCGAGGCGTTGAAGAGCATGGTCGCGGTGGGCGACGTGCATTTCGACAGCCCGCAGCAGCGCATCAAGGGCGTCGGCGATCGGCTGCGCCTCGAGCCGGGCTCGAAGGGCTCGCAGACGTTCAACCTCTACGGCGCGCCCGCGGTCGCCTACGCGACCGACGCGGGCGGCAAGGAGAACGTCGTCCACGCGAACGAGGTCCGCTTCGATCCCGACGAGGGAACGATGCACGCGCTCGGCAACGTCGACGCGCGGTTCACCGGGATCGCGCTCGCGCAGCCGGACGCCGGCTCCGCGCCGGCCGCGAACCAGGGCACGCTGCGCTGCGAAGACCTCACGGTGTTCGTCCCGGCCGACGGCGGCCCGACGACCTTGATCGCGAAGACGCACGTGCGCTTCGATGACCCGGACCACGCGATCTTCGCGAAGAGCGCCGAGATGCACTACTCCGAGGCGACGAAGATCGCGACGTTCGACGGCCCGCCGGACGACCAGGCCGAGGTGACGCGCACGGTCGCCGCCACCGCGGACGCCGCGGCGCGCTCGCTGACCGTCGCGGGCCCGCGCATCATCCTCGACCAGGTCACGAGCATCCTCACCTGCCCGATCCGCGGCCGCGTGACGATCGACCGCGGCGCGGCGAAAGGCGTGAAGGGCGCGAAGGACCAGCGCATCTCGGCGTGGTCGGACGGGCCGGTCCGCTACGTGAACGACCGGCTGATCCTGCGCGACAACGTCGTCGTCGCGTTCGACGAGGACGACACCGAGGTGCGTTCGCTGCGCGCGGACCTCGCGACGGTGTACTTCGCCGAGAAGGCCGGGAGCGCGGACGCTCCGGTCGCCTCGTCCGACCCGTCCGGCCTCGGCGGCGTCGGCGGCACCGGCGTCGACCGGATCCTGGCGGAGGGCCGCGTCCATCTCGAGCAGAGCGTTCCGAACGATCTGATCGCGGACGGCCAATCGCTCGAGTGGATCGGCTCCGATCAGGACGAGACGACGATTCTCGTCGGCACGAGCCCGAAGAGCACGGTCATCCAGCGGATGGGCAAGCAGAGACTTCGCTACGATGCCGACCGCTTCGTCATGCACAACACGACGGGCGCGATCGAGACCGAGAACGGCTTCATGACGTTCATCGATTGATCGACGCGGCGACGGAGATGCGCGGAATGACGTTCGTTCGAGGGCTCCTCGGGGGGCTCCTCTTCACTTTCGGTGCGGTCCTCTCCGCGTCGGCGCAGGCGCCGATCGGGAAGGAAGCGACCGTCCCCGCGCCGGACGCGCCGCCGCGCGAGTTCCGTCTCGAGCACGTCGGCGGGATGTCGTACACGTTCGTCGACGGCGATCCGAAGCAGGTCGATGCGCCGCGCGTGCTCGCGATCGCCGGCGGCGCGCGGCTCTGGTACGACGACCTCTACATCACCGCGGACAACCTGCTGATCTGGGTCGACGGCGATTCGGTGAGCGTCGAGCGCGAACGGAAAGGCGATCAGACGTTCCCGTACGGCGTGTCGCCGCCGCTCGTGACCGCGGAGGAGCCGAACGAGGAAGCGTTCGCACAGATCAGCGATCCCCGCGAGTCGGTGATGAGCACGACCGGCAAGCTCCGCGAGATCTTCGCGGAAGGGAACGTCTACGTCGCGCAGGGGACGCCCGAGAAGATCCGCACGGGCCGCGGTCTGATCATCCAGGGCGAAAAGTTCTATCACAACGTGATCGAGCAGCGGTCGCTCTTGATCGGCGGCGAGATCCGCGCGAACACGGAGTCGGCATCGATCTCCGATCTCATGGCGGAAGGCACGAAGAAGGAGAAGGACAGGAAGCCCGAGTCGTACGCGGAAGAGCAGGGCATCGAGAGCGAGAACAAGAAGCCGATCATCCCGGTCGTGATCCGCGCCGCGGAGATTCGCGGCATCGCCAAGGGTCTCTTCGAGGCGAAGAACGCGCAGCTCACCACGTCGACGTTCGGCAAGCCCGGCTACCACGTCGCAATGGATCGCCTCGTGTACGAGCAGCGCGCCGGCACCGAAGAGGCCGCGCACGTGACGGGGTACAACAACCGCTTCGTGCTCGGCGACGTGTCGCTCCTGTCGCTGCCGTACTTCACCGTGCGCGTCGGTGAGAACCCGCTGCCGCTGATCGGCTTCTCGACCGGCTTCTCGTCGCGCTTCGGACTCTTCGTTCGCACGCGCTGGGGCGCGGAGTTCCAGGAGCTCGGCGATCGCGTGAACCAGGAGCTCGGCGTCACCGGCTCGTTCAAGGGCAACTGGTGGGCGGACATCGACCTCTTCAGCGCGCGCGGGCTCGGGCTCGGCGGCGGCCTCCACTACGAGACGAGCGACGGCCGCAAGAAGAAGTACTTCGGCGACTCGCGGTTCTACTTCATCGGCGATTCGGGCGAGCCGCAGAGCACCGATCAGGTGAACAGCAAGAAGACCGACAAGAACTCGAGCGACAAGACCGGTCCGTCCGGACTCCGCGGGCAGATCAAGACGCTGAACCGCATGTTCCTGCCGGACGACTGGCAGCTCGACACCGAGTTCAACTACGTGAGCGACCGCACCTTCCTGAAGGACTTCTTCCCGCACGAGTTCAAGGAAGAGAAGACGCCGGAGACGCTCGCGTACCTGAAGAAGCTCGACGGCGACTCCGCGGTCACTGCGCTCGCGAAGTACCGGCTGAACACGTGGCAGACGCAGACCGAGTACCTGCCGCAGGTGACGTATGACGTCATCTCACGTCCGATCGCCGAGTTCCCGAAGCTCGGGCAGGACCTCGATCAGGACGAGCCGGTCAGGCTCTACTGGACGCACCGCTCCGAGGCCGCGATCGTCGGCTATCGCCAGGGCGTGAACCCCGACGCGAAGAAGAACCAGAAGAAGAAGCACGATCCGTCGAAGAACGACGCGACGGCGCTGCGCGTCGACGACATCGAGCGCTTCAACCTGCCGTTCGAGCTCGGGCGCGTCGGCATCGATCCGTACTTCGAGAACCGCATGACGTTCTGGGGCGGACAGGCGAAGAAGGACGGCGGCAGCGGCGGCTTCCGCGAAGCGATGTCGATCGGTGCGAACGCGAGCACGCAGTATTCGCGCATCGATCCCGACGTCGAGTCGGAGGCGTGGAACATCCACGGCATCCGCCACATCGTGATCCCGTCGGTGCGCTACCGCTGGACGTTCCTGTCGACGGTCGCCGCGAACGATCTGGTCCCCTTCGATCGCGTCGAGCAGTTCGACACGCTGCATGCGATCGTGCCCGGCATCGAGAACCGCTACCAGACCAAGCGCATGACGCGCTTCGGCCCCGAGACGGTGACCTTCCTCGGCTACGACGTGCAGCAGCCGTTCCTGTTCGAGAACGGCCGCGGACAGGTCGACCTGCTCGGCGATCTGCACGTGAAGGGCTTCTACCGCCCCGATCTCGACCGCTACTTCCTGCGCAACTCCAAGTTCACCGCGCTCTCCGAGTTCAACTGGAACGACTTCACGCTCGACCGCTTCCGCGCCGAGTGGGAATCGGAGCCGGGGCCCGACCTCTTCACGCGGCTCGCCTACTCCTACTCCGCGAAGGGCAACGTCGACCCGAACCTCGCGCTCGACGGCTTCCTCCCGATCGCGCGGCCGATCCCGACGCAGACCGTCACGGCGGAGGTCGCCTACCAAATGACGCGTCTGTGGGAGATCGTCGTGAAGCAGCAGTTCGGCGGCGGCGGGAACGCCGAGCTGATCCTGCGGCGCTACACCGCGGACTGGGTGTTCGAGTTCGGCGCCGGTTCGCGGAGCCCGGGCCTCGGGACCGGCTTCGGCCTCACGATCTCGCCGGTGGCGATCTTCGAGCGGTCCGGGCATAGCCGCTTCAAGACCGCGCTCTCCGACGGGTATGACCTCACGCCGATCTTCGACGAGCCGGAGTACTCGTCCGGCGCCGCGTTCGGCAGCGCAGCGCCCGATTCACAGAAGCCGCCGCAGAATGCGGAGCAGCCCTGAGCGGTCTGCCGCGCCAGGGGCCCGTCGAATGGTCACACTCGATCCGACTGCGACGCTCCTGCTCTTCGACGTGGGCGGAATGGAGTTCGTCGTCATCCTGTTCGTCGCGTTGATGCTGTTCGGCGGCAAGCTGCCGGACGTCGCGCGCACGCTCGGCAAGACGATCGGCGATTTCAAGCGGCAGGCGGCGCGCTTCTCGGAAGAGATGCAGGACGTGACGCAGGAGCGATCGCCGCGTAAGCCGCTCCGTCCGCCCGCGCCGCCGAGCGGCAAGCCGATCGCGCGCGGGCCGACGGCGCCGGTGCAGATCGATTCCGGGTCGAGCGGCGGCGCGCCGCCCGCGAAGGATGCGCCCGCGCCGAAGACGGAAGAGCCGCCGGCGCCTCCGAGCCCGTCCTGATCGATCCCGCGCCCGGCGTCAGTTGCCGGGGTGGAAGAGCTGGTCGAACTTCTCCGAGAATTCGTTCGTGACCTTCTCGATCGGGAAGCGCTCCTGCAGCGTCTTCAGGATGTCGCTGCTCAACCCGACGTAGAGCATCAGGTCGAAGCTCGTCGACGCCTCGATCTCCTCGACCACCTCCTGGGAGATGTTGCCGATCGTCGCGATCGTCAGGCACTTTCCGAAGATGTCGAGCGGGACGATGCGGTGCTGATGCAGAAACGCGTGCGGCAGCAGGTCGATCGCCTCGCGCCGGATCTCATACCGCTGTGTGTAGATGAACGGGACCTGCAGGTTGGCGGCGAGGCACTTCGCGACTTCCCATTCCGTCACGTAGCCGAGCGTGATGAGGATCTCGCCGAGGAGTCCGCCGCTCTGCTTCTGCTCGTCGAGCGCGACCTTGAGCTTGTCCTCGGTCACGTAGCCGCCCTCCAGCATCAGCTCGCCGAGCTTCCGCTGGAGGAACAGTTTCTGACTGAGTGCTTTGCGCCCGTGTCTCAAGTGGTGTGTCTCCCGATCCTCTTGATCGGTTTCGAGACCCCTCCACTGAAGAACGATCACACGTCGAGATTCTTCGCCTCGAGAGCGTGCTTCTCGATGAACTCGCGGCGCGGCTCCACCTGCTCCCCCATCAGCACCGTGAAGAGATTGTCGGCGATCACGTCGTCGCCGAGGCTCACGCGGCAGAGCGTGCGCGTCTCCGGGTTCATCGTCGTCTCCCAGAGTTCCTCGGGGTTCATCTCGCCGAGACCCTTGAAGCGACTGACCTCGCAAGTCTTGTCGCCGAGGTCGCGCACGACTGAAAGGAAATCGCACAGGCCGGTGAGCGACTGCTTCTTCTCGGACGCATGGACGATGAACCGCGGCGGCGCGGCCTTCTGAGCCGGCGCGACCGCGGCGAAGTCGTCGACGCCGAACTCGAACTTCGAGAGGCCTTCGAGCGAGCGTTCGACGTCCGCGCGATCGTGGAACTCGACGAGCGCGAAGTCCGCGTCGCGGCGGCGCTCGGCGTCCGTCGAGATCACGAGGTCGCGGCCGAGGCGCTTCGACTGCTCGGCGCGGAACGCATCGAGCTCGACTTCGTCGGCGAAGAAGCGATCGGTGCCGTCCTTCAGCCGCGCGAGGAACAGCGGCAGCCGGCCGCCCTTCGCGGTGGGCCGGCGATGCGCGAGGTAGTCGGCAAGGTTCAGGTGCGGCGTCGCGGAGAGCGCCTTCGCGCCGACGAGTTCGATCGTCGTCAACGCCTGCGCGAGCCGCTTCAACTCCTCGCCTTCGAGCGTGCGCGAATTAACCGCGTCGCTTCCGACGATCTCGAGGCGCGCGCCTTCGATGCCGACGTCCTGCAGCGCCTGCCGCTTCGCGTCGTCGGTGAGGAGGTATTGCTTCTTCTTGCCCTTCTGCAGCAGGTACAGCGGCGGCTTCGCGCGGTACACGCGGCCCGCGGCGATGAGCGGCCGCATGTGCCGGAAGAAGAACGTCAAGAGCAGCGTGCGGATGTGCGAGCCGTCGACGTCGGCGTCGGTCATGATGATGACCTTGCCGTAGCGCAACTTCGCGAGGTCGAGTCCCTCCTCGTCGTTCTTGCCGTTCTTCCCGTTGCCCGACTTCTCCGCGGTCTCGTCGTGGACGATCTCGGAGCCGATGCCGGTGCCGAGCGCGGTGATGATCGTGCTGATTTCCTGGTGACCGAGCATCTTGTCGAGGCGCGCCTTCTCGACGTTCAGGATCTTGCCGCGCAACGGGAGGATCGCCTGGTAGCGGCGGTCGCGCGCCTGCTTCGCGGAGCCGCCTGCCGAGTCACCCTCGACCAGGAACAGCTCGGTCTCTTCCAGCTCGCGGGACTGGCAGTCGGCCAGCTTGCCCGGGAGGTTCCCGGACGCGAGCGCGCCCTTGCGCCGCACGAGATCGCGGGAGCGACGCGCCGCCTCGCGCGCGCGCATCGCCGTCACGGCCTTCGCGACGATCGCCTTCGCGGTCGACGGATGTTCTTCGAAGTAGGTCGAGAGCGCTTCGTTCACGAGCGCCTCGACCTGCCCCTGCACTTCACGGTTGCCGAGCTTGATCTTGGTCTGGCTCTCGAACTGCGGATCGGGGTGCCGCAGGCTCAACACCGCCGCGAGGCCTTCGCGCGTGTCCTCGCCTTCGGGAAGCTCGTCCTCCTTCGCGGCGCCGCTCTTCTTCGCGTAGTTGTTCACGGCGCGCGTCAGCGCGGAGCGGAAGCCCGAGAGGTGCGTGCCGCCTTCGATCGTGTTGACGTTGTTGACGAACGTGAAGATGTCTTCGCGATATCCGTCGTTCCACTGCAGCGCGATCTCGAGCTCGAGCGAGCCCTTGCCGACCGCGTCCGCCGCCTTCTCGTCCGCCGTCTCGCCGCGCTCGCCGGACGCCGGAGCGACGCCCTTGAAGTAGATGATGTCGGGATGGACCGCGCCCTTGTTCGCGTTCAACAGCTCGACGAACGACTTCAGCCCCTGCGGGTGCTTGAAGGTCTCGGTGCGGTTCTTCCGCTCGTCGGTGATGTGGATCTCGAGGCCGCTCGCGCCCATCAGGAACGACGTCTCGCGCAGGCGCTTCGCCAGGACCTCGAACGAGAAGTCGGTCGTGTCGAAGATCCGCGCGTCGGGACGGAAGCGGACGCGCGTGCCGTGCGTGTTGGTCGGGCCGAGCTCGCGCACCGCCGTGGTCGGCTTGCCGCGCTCGTAGCGTTGCGTGTGGATGCGGCCCTTGCGATGGATCTCGACTTCGAGCCACTCGGACAGCGCGTTCACGACCGACGCGCCGACGCCGTGGAGGCCGCCGGACACGCGGTAGCTCTTGCGATCGAACTTGCCGCCGGCGTGCAGCTTGGTGAACACGACCTCGACGCTCGACACCTTCGACGCGTGCATCTCGGTCGGGATGCCGCGGCCGTTGTCGAACACCGACGCCGAGCCGTCGGCGTGCAGCGTCACGTCGATGCGGCTGCAGTGTCCCGCGAGCGCCTCGTCGATCGAGTTGTCGACGATCTCGAACACGAGGTGATGCAGACCGCCGGCGCTCGTGTCGCCGATGTACATCGCCGGTCGTTTGCGGACGCCTTCCAGCCCCTCGAGGACCTGGATCGATGAGGCGTCGTACTCCGCCTCGCCAGCGGTGTTCTCCTGCGGCACGTTCGCGTTGTCAGGCGTCATCTCTTGCGGACCCTACCTTGAACTTCAGTTTGCTGACGAACGCGGTGGCGGGCCGCTTCCGCAGCTCATCCAGCACACGTGCTCCGAGGAAACCTCGCAGCTCGTAACACAACGACGCCGAGTCGACCTCGATCGTCGCCTCGCCGCCTCGCAGCGCGGTGACCTGCAGCCGCGACGCGAGCTTCTCACCGGACACTTCCGCGACGCCGCGCCGGACCTCCTGGAGTTGGAGGCTGCCGTTCAGCCCGCGCCGAGTCAGGAGATCCTGCACCAGCTTGCCGATGTGGACCGGTTGTCCGCCGCGCACGCGCTCAGCTCGTGGTGATCGGCATCACGAGATACACGTCGCTGCCTCCCGCGAGCCGGAACAGCCCCGCGCTGTTCTCGTCACGGTACTCGAACTGCACCGGCTGCGAGGGGAGCGGTTTCAGGTGGTCTTGCAGGAAGTCCGGGTTGAAGTCGACCGAGTACTCGGACAGGCCCTCGACCTTCGCCGTGATCGTGGTCTTCGCCTCGCCGCGGCCCTCGACTTGGCTCGTGATCGTGATCGTCGAGCCCTTGATCGCGAAGCGAACCGAGCGCATCTCCTCGACGCGGAGCACCGCGACCTTCCGGATGGCCGCCAGGAGCACGTCGCGCTCGATGGTGGCCGTGCCCTTTTTCTCCTGCGGGATGACGCTCTGGTAGTCCGGGAACTCGCCCTGGACCGGCTTGGTGATGACGTCGGCAAGGTCGGACGAGAGAACGACGCGGTTCTCCTCGACCGAGAGGCGGATCGTCGCCGCGCCTTCGGACGCACGGAGCGCTTCCGCGAGCCCCTTCACGGGCACGATCGCGCCCTTCACCTTGTGATCGGCTTCCGGGAGGTCGCGCGAGCAGATCGCCATGCGGCGACCGTCGGTCGTCACGAAGCGCACCCGCTTGTCGCCGATCTCCACGAGGATCCCGTTGATGGCGTAACGACCGACGTCACGCGCGGCGGCATACGACGTCCGCGCGAACAACTCCTCGATGAACGTGCGCGGCACCTGGACGCCCGCGTCCGGCGCGGCCTCGACCTCGGGAAACTCCTCCGGGTCTTCCGTCACGAGCTTGTATTCGGCGTCTTCCGCTCGGATGTGGCAGAAGCGCCCGTCCGCCTGCAGCGTGACTTCCGCCGACTCGATCGAGCGCAGGATCTCGAGCAGCGTCGCCGCGGTGACGACCGTCTGCCCTTCCTTCTGCACGATCGCTTCGCGGAGGCGCACGCCCGCGGAGACCTCCAGGTCGGTGGCGAGGAGCGTCGTCCCCTTCTTGGTCGCGCTGATCTTCACGCCGCAGAGGATCGGTCGTGTCGCGCGCGACGGCGCCACGCCCGCGGCGATCGCGACCGAGTGCGCGAGGTCTTCGCGTTGGCAGACGATCTTCATGGGGCTCCCGTTGCAGTCTTCCGAAGGAGAGAAGGATTATATGAATTGATCATCACAGCAGAAAGCCGAGCCGATTCGTGGAGAACGAGGTCACCGAGCGCCGAACCCAGCGTCCCCGCGCGGCTTGGCGACGCGATGCAGCGTGAGGAAGTCTGCACGAAGTTTTCCGCTGACCGCTCCGGCGAGGATCGTGCTCGATCGACGGAGCGCCGCGCGTGGAAACCGCGCGGCGAGAGACCCGAACTTCAACGCGCCGCCCGGAAAACCCCCACGGGATTTCGTCGCGAGCGACCACGACAGGTCGTGTTCGACGATTGTTGCGGCCGGTGAGTCATGAACGAATCTCGCTCGCGAGGCGACGCAGCAACTCCGCGAGCGACGCGTCCTGCGCGGAGTCTTCGCGGATCTTCTCGATCGCGTAGAGCACCGTCGTGTGATCGCGTCCGCCGAAGTAGCCGCCGATCTCGCTGAGCGAGAGATCGGTGTTCTCGCGGGCGAGGAACATGCAGATCTGACGCGGGAACGCGATCGACTGCGTGCGGCGCTTCGACTGGAGGTCCGGCAACTTCACGCTGAAGTAGTCGGTGACGACCCGGATCACGTCGTTGATGGTGATCGCGTTCGAACGCGCGACCGCACCCTCGCGCATCGCGTCGCGCGCGACGTCGAGGTCGAGCGGACGGTTCTCGAGCGACGCGTAGCCGATCACGCGCACGACCGCGCCCTCGAGCTCGCGGATGTTCGTGGAGACATGCTCCGCGAGGAAGTGCGCGACGTCGTCCGGCAGATCGCGCTCGCGCATGCGCGCCTTCCGCTTGAGGATCGCGACACGCGTCTCGAAATCCGGCGGCGCCATCTCGACGACGAGTCCCATCTTGAAGCGCGACACGAGGCGCTCCTGAAGCGTCGGGATCTCCTTCGGCGGCGCGTCGCTCGACAGCACGATCTGGTTTCCGAGGTTGTAGATCGTGTTGAACGTGTGGAAGAACTCCTCCTGCGTGCGCTCCTTGTTGGCGAGCAACTGGATGTCGTCGACCAGGAGGACGTCGACGTTGCGGTACTTCTGACGGAAGGCCGCCACGTCGCGGTTCTCGAGCGCCTCGATGAACTGGTTGATGAACGACTCGCACGACAAGTAGAGGATGCGGCTGTTCGGCCGGTTCTTCAGGATCTGATGGCAGATCGCCTGCAGCAGGTGCGTCTTGCCGAGGCCGACCGAACCGTGCAGGAAGAACGGGTTGTAGTTCTTGCCCGGAGCGTCGGCGACGGCCGTCGCGGCGGCGAACGCGAAGCGGTTCCCGGCACCGACGACGTAGTTCTCGAAGGTGTACTGGTCGTGGAGGATCGTGTCGGAGTCGAGCGAGCCGGTCGCACCCGCGTCGATCCTCGGTGCGGCGCTGGCAGCCGGTCGGGCGACGCCGTCACCCGGTTCTTCGGGCCCCTCGCTCGGGTCCTTCGACTCCGGTGACTCCGCGTTGCCCGATGCGGGCTCGACGTTTAGCGGCGGCGCGTTCGGATCGACGACGATCGAGACCGCACGATCCTCCCCGAACGCTCGCCGCACGGCCTGCGCGAGGACGTCCGAGTAGTAGTTCGACACCCAGTCGCGCACGAACTTGTTCGGCACGAGCAGCGTCAAGCCGCCGTCGGCGGTTCCATGCAGCGAGACGGCACGGAACCAGGTGTCGTACTGCTGTGCGGAGACCAGCTCGCGCACCTGCACCTGGAACGCCTCGCTCGCAGTCTCGGATCCCCCCGAATGCATGCAGACCCCCAAGCTGCGGCGCATCGCATTCGCCGCGGCCAACTCGTTCACCGTTGTCGAGGAAACCAGCACAGCGCTTTCGTTCGCACGTGAAAGGTGTCCCGCGCACGTCGCTCGGTCGTCGCCATCCTCACCACCGACCATCGTCGCCGACATCTCGCGTCGCGCTCGTCGCGGAACACTTTCGACCTCTCGGCGAAAGCGCGGCGGGTATGTACCACCTGTCTTCAAAACCTGTCAACGAGTGACCGCGCGTCGGGGAGAACGCGTGGAAGAGCGGCGCGAACTAGGATCGCGTCGCGCGACGCTTGCGAAGATTTTGAGAACGGCAAAAAAACTCAGCGCGCTGCGCGAGCGCGCGGCACCGTCGCGAGCAGTGCATCGACGAGCGCGTGCAAGTCTTCATCGTTCGTGTCGGAACCCATGCTGATGCGGATCGCGGAGCGCGCGAGCGCGGGATCGATCGGCAGAGCGCGCAGGACCGGCGACGTCTCGACCGCGCCGCTCGCGCACGCGGCGCCCGCGGAGACCGACACTCCGAGCAGGTCGAGTCCGATCAGCAGCGCCTCCCGATCCGCGCCGGGAAACGCGACGTTGACGGTGTTTTGCAGAGTCATCGTCGCGCGACTCGTGATGACGGCGTCCGGCACCGCGGCCCGGATCGCATCGACGAGTCGGCGTCGCAACTCGCGCTGTCGCGCCGCGGTCGTCGCGATCTCTGCGCACGCTTCGTCCATCGCGGCCGCGAAGCCGACGGCGAGCGCGACCGGAACGGTTCCCGGACGAATACCGAACTCTTGCGCGCCGCCGGCGAGAAGCGGCGACAGCGGTGTCGCGCGGCGGACGAACAGCGCGCCGATTCCCGGAGGACCGCCGATCTTGTGCGCGGAGATCGACAGGAGATCGACGCCGAGCTCTCCGACGTCGATCGGGATCTTGCCGATCGCTTGAACCGCGTCGGTGTGGACGATCGCGCCGGCGCGCTTCGCGAGCGCGGCGATCTCGTGGACCGGTTGGATCGTGCCGAGTTCGTGGTTCGCGGTCTGGATCGACACGAGGCGCGTGCTCCGCGCGAGGGCCGCCGCCATCACGGCGGGCTCGATCGTCCCGTCCGCGGTCGGGGCGACGCGGATCACTTCTCTCCGGCGCGCCTCGACGACGTCCGCGGCGCGCGTGATGCACGGGTGCTCGATCGGCGACGTCACGAACGCACCCGGCGCCGCGGCGTCGAGGATGCCGAAGATCGCGAGATTGTTCGACTCGGTGCCGCCGGAGGTGAACACGATCTCGTCGGCGCGCGCGCCCAACCGCTCGGCGATCGCACGGCGCGCGGAGTCGAGAGCGGCGCGTGCTGCGCGGCCGTCGGAGTGCACGCTTGAAGGGTTGGCCGTGAACCGTTCGAGGTGCGGTCGCATCGCCTCGAGCGCGGCGCGCCGCAACGGAGTCGTGCTGTTGTGGTCGAGGAAGACGGAGCGTCGCATCAACAACGCGCGAGCGTGTCGCGGTAGATGCGCTCGTGGAGTTCGACCGCGCTCGACACGGAGAACCGTTCGACGGCGATGCGCCGACCGGCCGCGCCCATCGATTCGCGGAGCGGCGTGTTCTCGAGGATCTCGATCGCGCGCCCCGCGAGCGCCGTGCAGTCGCGGAACGGAACGAGCGCGCCGCACTCGCCGTCGACGACGACCTCGGGAAGCCCGCCGACGCGGTAGCCGACGACCGGCACGCCGCACGCCATCGCTTCGAGCGGCGCGAGGCCGAACGCTTCCGAGCCGCTCGGCTGCAGCAGGAGATCCGCCGACGCGAGCGCGGTCTCGACGTCGTCGATGTTGCCGAGTGCGACGATCCGATCGGCGACACCGAGCTGTTTGCCCTGCTCGAGGCAGGTCGGCAGCTCCGGCCCGTCGCCGATGAGGAGGAGCCGCGCATCCATGCGTCGAACGATCGCGGCGAATGCGCCGACGACGTCCTGCGGGCGCTTCACCGCGCGGAAGTTCGACGCGTGCGCGACGGCGAGCGGCAGTCCGCGTCGTTCGGGAGCGGGACGGAAGCGATCGGTGTCGACGAAGTTCGGCGCGATCAGGATCTCACAGTCGGTGCAGAAGCGCTTCTTCGTCTCGTCCGCGAGCCAGCGTGACACGGCGAGCACCCGGTCGCTGTTCGCGAGTCCGAAGCGCGTGACCTCCTGATAGGCCGGTTCGCTGCCGACGATGGTGATGTCCGTGCCGTGCAGCGTCGTGATGATCTTCGTCTTCGCGGCGGGCGCCATCTGCCGGGCGAGATAGGCGGAGAGCGCGTGCGGGATCGCGTAGTGCACGTGGAGGATGTCGAGCTGCGCATCGACGATCAGCTCGCGCATCTTCGACGCGAGCGCGAGGTCGTACGGCGGGAACTTGAACAGCGGATACGCGGACACCTCGACGCGATGGATCCGCATGCGGGAGCCGCGCGCGACGCGCGGCGGGTCGGCGTACGCGAGCAGATGCACCTCGTGGCCGCGGTCCGCGAGCGCGTTGCCGAGCTCCGTCGCGACGATGCCGGACCCGCCGTAGGTCGGGTAGCAGGCGATTCCGATGCGCAACATTCGATCGGTCATGCGAGCAGCGCGTCGAGCGCGTTCACGCGGATCGCGCCGTCCGCGCACCACGGCTCGCCGAACTCGGCGCCGATCGCTCCGCCGTGCGTGCGCATGCGCGCGACGATCGCTTCGAGGAACTCCGGCCGCGAGATCCGCGTCTCGGGCGCGGCGCTCTTCGGGTCGTGGACCTGGGACGCGTAGGCGCGGATCGAACGCATCTTCCGTTCGACGTCCTCCGCCGTGAGGGCGACGACCAGCGTCGGCGCGAGCACGTCGTGGGACGGGTAGTAGAGGACGAGCGATGGTCGATGCGCAGCGGCGCCGGCAGATTCGGCCGCGGCGAACTTGCGGATCCCGGAGAGATAAGAGGAAGACTTCACGAGCGCGCCGGTTGCCGCGTGGTCGGGATGCGCGTCGTGGGCGAGAGACGCGAGGACGAGGCGCGGCCGCTCGCGCCGGAGGATCGCCACGACGCGTGCGCGCCGGACGTCGTCGTCGTGGAGGCCGCCGTCGCCGAGGTCGAGGATCTCGTGGCTCGCGACGCCGAGTGCGGTCGCCGCATCGGCCGCCTCGGTCGCGCGCAGCTCGGCAGAACCGCGCGTCCCCATCTCGCCGCGCGTGAGATGCACGAGGCCGACGCGCAAACCGCGGCGCACGCACGCGGCGATCGTGCCTCCGGCGAAGATCTCGATGTCGTCCGGGTGTGCGCCGAAGGCAAGGACGTCGAGCATGTCAGGTCTCCGCCAGATCCGGGTGGACGACGCGATGGCGGAAGTCGAGCGGATCCAGGCGCGCGGCGAAGCGATCATACAAGTCGACGCCGGACCGCCCGGCGAACGCGAGGCCGTTCAGCACTCGATCCTGCGGCTGATCGTGCGGACGCCCGGCGCGTGCGATCAGGAGCATGCGACGTTCGGTGGAGCCGGCGCGCTCCTGTCGCGCGCGTGCCGCGGCGTCGATCAGCTTCGCGAGCGACGTGGAGTAGGTGGTGCGGAGTTCGGCGATGCGCTTCGCGACGGACTCCGACGCCGTGCCGAGGCTCGCCGCGAACGCGTCGAATGCGGCGACCGCCGCATCCGCGCGTGCGGTGACGGCCGGGTCCATCGCCGCTTCCGCGGCGGCAGCGAAACGCTCCCGAAGGCGCGCTTCCCCGACGAAGAGATCCGCATCGGTAGCGGCGAGGCCTTCGATCGCGCGCCGCACCCGGGTTTCGACGAACGTGGCGGAGATGCGCGGAACGAAGAGGGGCCGCGGGGCGTGGACGGCGGCGAACAGTTCCGGAAGCTGCATCCAATAGGAGAGCTCACCCGCCCCGCCGACGACGGCGACCGTCGGGAACACGAGCGACTGCAGCGCGGCGCGCAAGCCGGCATCGCCGGTGATCGAACCCGGATCACGTTCGGCGCGCGCCACCCATGCGCCCGCGTCGTCGCTGGCGGGATCGAATCGGCGCCGCCGCGCTCCGTCGAGCACGAACACGTTCGACGCCGAGTCGACCGGCAGCGGTGCCGGAAGGCCGAGCGAGCCGAGGTGCTCGGCGCCGGCTCGCAACGCGTCGCGAGCGGGGGTCGGATCGCGCAACACGTCGAACAGACGCGATTGCCAGACTTCGGGCGCTTGATGCGGCTCGAACAACACGAGCCCCGACGACTCGAACAGGCGGGTAAGGATGCGGCCGAACCACGCGGGCCATCGGTCGCCGGTGCGCGGCGCGGCGATTTCCCGCACGCGATCGCGGGAAGCATCGTCGCCGAGCGCCGCGAGGTACTCGTCGAACACGCCCGTTGCAGACTCCGGGACCGCGAGTCGCGCGGACGGAACGGGATCCGCACCGAGCGGAACGCGGAAGCGGCGCACCTCGGCGCGGTCGGTCAGCAGGTGGCAGCCTTCGATCTCCGGAAGGTCGTGGTCGTCCGACGCGATCCAGAACACCGGGATGCACGGACGCGACAGGCGCTCCGTGAGCGTGCGTGCGAGCGCGACGGCGGACGCGGCCTTGAGAACCGTGTACAGCGGACCGGTGAGGAATCCGGGTTGTTGCCCGGTGGCGACGACGAGCGTTCGCGGATCGGCCAGCCGATCGATCGCGGCCCGCGTCGCGTCGCCGCATGCGAACGATTCATTGATCCGGTGCAGCGCCGCGACGAGCGCGCGACGATCGATGCGCGAGTTCGCGGCGGCATCCGCGGCGCGCGAGAAGTTCACCAGGTCCGAGCTCGAGCCGCCGAGTCGCAACGTGAGCGCCGGATCGCCTTCGCGGTAGCGGCGCTCGATGTCCGATTCCGGCGCGGCGGACGTCACCGACATCCTCACGCGTTCTGCCCCCGCGTCGCGCGCGAGCTCTTCCATGCGGAGTGGAGCGCGTCCCGCATCTCTTCCGCGGCACGACGCACCGCCGGACCCGGCGCGGCGCCAGCGTCGGCCGCCGCGCGGAACGCCCGCAGAAGTCCACGCGAAGACGCGATCAACGCACCGGAGAAGCGATCGTCGAGCGCCGACACGACGTCGCCCGCGGAACCTCCCTGCGCACCGTAGCCGGGGACCAAAAGGAGGAGTCGCGGGTGCCGCGCTCGGATTGCGACGAGCTCACGGGGATACGTTGCACCGACGACCGCTCCGATCGACGAACTGCCCTCCGCGCCCACCACGCTGCTCCCCCATCGAGCGACCAGGTCGGACACGTGTTCGAAGATGGGCCGACCATCCGCGACGAGATCCTGCACGTCGCGGGCGCTCGGGTTCGAGGTGCGGACGAGGACGAAGAGCCCTTTGCCGTGCTTCTCGCAGAGAGCACGAAACGGCGCGATGCCGTCCTCTCCGAGGTAGGGATTGACCGTGACCGCATCGACCTCGAAGTCGCCGCCCGGAGTGAGGTGTCCCTCGGCGTAAGCCTCCGCTGTCGTTCCGATGTCCGCGCGCTTGATGTCGCCGATCACGAGGAAGCCGAGTTCGCGTGCGGTGCGCACGACCTTGGCGTATGCCCGCAGCCCGGCGACTCCGAGCGCCTCGAAGAACGCGACCTGGACCTTGATCGCCGGCACCACCCCGCTCAGGGCGGTCAGGATCTGCTCCCCGAACTCCGCGTAACCAGAAGCCAGATCAGATCCTTGTGAGCCACATTTGGACAGCAATTCGGAAGAAAGTAGATCCGGACGCGGGTCGATTCCTGCGACGATCGGCGCACGGAGTCGGCGACTCGAGGCTAGGAGGCGGTCGGCGAAGTTCGAAGCGGTGTTCATCAGATCATCGAAATGAAATTGGAGAGGATTTGAACTCCATTCGAAGTCAGGAACGACTCCGGATGGAACTGGACACCGAACGCGTTCGACGATCGGTTCTCGATCGCCATGACCGTGCCATCCTCGGCAAGGGCCGAGATCCGAAAGCGGTCCGGTAGACCCGTGCGCGCGACGGCGAGCGAGTGGTATCGGCCGGCGTCGAACGGTGAAGGGAGTCCCGCGAACAGCCCGGTTGAGTCGTGGGAGATGTGGCTCGACCGACCGTGCAGCGGAAAGGTCGCACGTTCCACGGTGCCGCCGAAGGCGGCGGCGAGGCACTGATGGCCCAGGCAGACCCCGAGCATCGGGACGCGACCGTACCAGTCGCGGATCACGTCGATCGATAGCCCGGCGTCCTGCGGGCGCCCGGGTCCCGGGGACACGACGATCGCGTCCGGTCGGAGCGAATCGATGTCGCGAAGTTCGGCGGCGTCGTTGCGCACGACCAGCGGCGCTCCCCCGATCGATCCGATGCACTGGACGAGGTTGAACGTGAACGAGTCGTAGTTGTCGACGATCAGGATCACGCGCGCGCATTTGACCAGGAGCGACGGTCCCGCGACAACCGCGTCAGAGAAGTTGCGCGGCGATCGAATCCGCGAGCGCGATGCCGTCCGCGGAGAGCCGGATCCGCCCGTCATCGCGGATCACGAGCCCGCGCGACTCGAACTCGGCGATCGGCGCGAAATCGATCTCGTCGACCAGCGTGCCGAACCGGCGGCGCAGCCGCGCGAAACGGACTCCGCGCCGGAGTCGCAGACCGAGCATGAGCGTCTCGCGGAGCGATCGCGGCGGGTCGAGCGATTCGCTCTCGATGACGAAGGAGCGGCCGTCGAGAACGCGCTCCGACCAATCGCGCACGTGCGCCGCGTTGCGACTGCGGACGCCGAACGCGTAGCTCACCGCGCTCGGTCCGAGTCCGAGGTATGGCTCGTTCTTCCAGTACACGAGGTTGTGCAGAGACCGATGCGCGGCACGCGCAAGGTTCGACACCTCGTATTGCTCGATGCCTTCCGCGCCGAGCCGATCGATCGCTTCGCGGTAGAGCACGAGCTCCGCGTCGGAGTCGGTCGCGCGCAGTCGGCCGGTGTCCTTCGCGCGCGAGAACGAAGTGCCGGGCTCGAACGTCAGTCCGTAGAGCGACACGTGATCGGGCTCGAGCGCGAGGCACGCATCGACGTCGCGACGCAGGAGCGCGAGATCCTGTCCGGGCACCGCGAAGATCATGTCGACGTTGACCGCGGCGATTCCCGCCGCGCGCAACGTCGCGACCGAGCGCGCGACGTCGTACGCATCGTGCGCGCGGCCGAGCGTTCGCAGCAGGTTTCGATCGAAGCTCTGCGCCCCGAGGCTGACGCGAGTCACGCCGGCGTCGGCGAGCAGGCGCGCGCGCGTCGCGTCGACATCTTCCGGGTTCGCCTCGACGGTGAACTCGACCACGCGGTCGAGCGAGAGCCGCGTCGCGAGCACGCGCAGGAAGCGCTCGAGAACCGGCGCGTCGAGCGCACTCGGAGTTCCCCCGCCGACGTAGACCGTGCGCGGGTGCGGTCGGAAGCCGAGGCGCGAAGCTTCGGCGTCGAGCGCGTCGACGAAACGATCGAATGGAAAGCGCTCGCGCAGCGGGGAGATCGCGAAGTCGCAATACGGGCAGCGACGCGCGCAGAACGGGACGTGGACGTAGACCGCGCGCGCCGCCGCGGGATCGCGACGATCAGGCTCGGGTAGAGACTCCGCAGGAGAGGATGGCGTTGAGCTTGCGGAGCGCATCATTTTGGATCTGCCGCACGCGCTCGCGCGTCAGGCCGAGTTGGACGCCGATGTCCTTCAGCGTCATCGGCTCGCCACCGTCGAGTCCGAACCGCAAGCGGAGGATCTCGCGCTCGCGCTCGTCGATCACCTGAAGGATCTCGCGGATCTTACAGAGCTCGGATTCGTTGAGCACGATCTCGTCCGGCGGCGTGACGCGCTCGTCCTCGATCGTCTCCGTCAGACCGAGCGAGTCCTCGAGGCTGAACGATTGCGCGGACGCGGACGAAGAACGCTCCGCACGTTCGACGGCGCGGACGCCCTCGACGCGGAGGTTCAGCGCCTTGCTCAGTTCGTGATCGCTCGGCACGCGGCCGTTCTTCGCCTGCAGGTCACGGTGCGCGCGCTTCCACTTCGCGATCAGCTCGACCATGTACGACGGGATGCGCACGGTCTTGCCGGTGTTGAT
The DNA here is from genome assembly GCA_964493525.1 of uncultured Phycisphaeraceae bacterium. Lineage (GTDB taxonomy): Bacteria > Planctomycetota > B15-G4 > B15-G4 > JADJEK01 > CAZBOK01. Next base: position 31,264 of record CAZBOK010000003.1, read on the forward strand.
GAGCGCGCGTCGGATCGATTGCCGGATCCACCAGGTCGCATACGTGGAGAATCGACAATTCGCGTCGGGGTTGAAGCGCTCCACCGCCTTGAGCAACCCGACGTTCCCGTCCTCGATGAGATCGAGCAGCATCAAGCCGCGATTGCAGTAGTGCTTCGCGATGCTGACCACGAGGCGCAGGTTCGCGCGGATCATGCGCTCGCGCGCTTCGAGGTTTCCGGTGCGGATCAAGTACGCGAGATCCTTCTCCTCCCGCGCGGTGAGCAGCGGGACTCGATTGATCTCCTTGAGGTAAGTCTCGAGCACACGTTCCGAGGCGATGACGAGATCCTCCGATGCGTCGACGGCGAACGTCGTGATGTCGGCACGGACTCGCTTCGGACTTGAGCCCTTCGTCGACGCACGCGACTCGACAGCGGCTTATGATCTCGCCCCGCCTCGATCGAAGAGGAACGCGAGATGTCGCCACCGGAACAATCGCGCGAGTCGATCATCCACGAAGACGAATTCGCGCGCCTCCTCGAGGAGCGCGGACGCGATTTCTTCCGGCTGCTGAAGCACCTGGAGCGGCGCGACCCGAAGGACTGGGTGAAGCGACATCTCTCCGAGCTCGTCGAGCGCTCGCACGAGATCGAGACATTCCTCGACGACTTCGACGCCCGCAACAACAAGACGTTCTGTTTCCTCACGGAGCTCGTCGCGTCGTTGCGCGGCTTCGGGATCGTCGCATCGACGCTGAAGCACCTGATCAGTCGGTTTCCCCGCTACCGAGTTGCCTACGAGCCCGGCGACGCGAGCGCGTTTTCGACGGCGACAGAGCAGACGACGCGTTTCTTGAGCAACGCGATCGTCGCTCTGATGCGCGAGTTCGGCCGGGAGCGCGCAGCGCTGAAGATCGCCGCGCCGGCGGACACTCCGACCGATTCGTCCGGTCACGTCGAAGCGCCGCGGCGCGTTCTCCCCCACAACATCGACGAAGAGGACATCCGCGACGAAGACCAACGCATCGGCGAGGTCGCGACGAAATACGTCGGCGCCAGCGATCGACTCGCATGGGCGGGCGAGCGCGTCGTCGTCGGAGCGGATTCGATTCGGCGCACGATCGTGGAGCGATTCGACGAGGAGCGCGCGCGCGGTTACGAGAGCCTCGTGCACAGCATCCAGTCGAAGTACGACACGTACGTGAAGGGCACCGCGATCGAGGCGCGCAACGCTTCGCTTCCCCGACTGCGCGGGCACGCGTCCGCGGCGCTGCATCTCCTGCAGATGGCGACGCACCTCGTTCACTTCTACGAGCGTCACGAAAACGACATCCGCTTCGAGGCGGCGAAGGCGCGCATCGCGTCGCTGGTTGACAAGGCCGACGTCCTCGATCGCGTCGTCAACTTCTGCCTCTACTTTGCGGCGCGCACGCTTACGGCGGGGAAGCGGTTCGCGACCGAAGCGCTTGCGAGCTTCCTCGAGGTTCAGAAGCTCGAACTCGCACTTCCCGACGGGACCACGCTCCACGCGCGGCCGATCTCGCTGATCGTCAAAGTTGTCCAGCACCACGGGACGCACGTCGAACTGGAGATCGACGGCGAATCCTGCAGCGCGAACTCGATCATGCAGATGATCTTGCTCGTCGGGAATCGGGCCGGCAGTCGGCGATTGATCTTCCGAGGCGACACGCGACCACTAAGCGATCTCAAACTATTATTTGAAAACAATTTGGGAGAGTCTGGGACCGCGCGATTTCCGGAGCAGATCGCCTACCTCCGGTAGGGGCGCATCCGGCCAAGGGTCCGGCGCGCCGCGCATCACTGGATTGCTGCACTCTGAATCGCTGTAGTGCGCCCCCCCACTCGCTCGACGGCGGAGGCGCTGGCATGGAACGGAAACTTTCCCGCGGACTCGACGCGTTGCTTCCGAAATCGACGCCGGAGTCGATCTCGACCGATGCGCCGAACACGATCCCGATCAGTGCGATTCGTGCGAACCCGCGGCAGCCGCGCCACGAATTTGCGACCGAAGGCTTGGATGAGCTGAAGGCCTCGATCGCAACGGACGGACTCCTCCAGCCGGTCGTCGTGCGTCGCGTCGGCGAGGGATTCGAATTGATCGCCGGTGAGCGTCGATTCCGGGCCTGCAAGTCCCTCGGTTGGACCCAGATCCCGGCGATCGTTCGAACCGCGCGGGACGAACAGCAACTCGTCCTGGCATTGGTCGAGAACCTGCAGCGCCGAGACCTGAACGCGATCGAAGAATCGAAGGGGTATCGCGCCCTCCTTGACGAGTTCGGGATTACACATGAGGAGATCGCCCGGCGCGTCGGGAAGAACCGAACCACCGTGACGAACGCGCTTCGACTTCTGGATCTCCCGGACGCGGTCCAGTCGGATGTTTCACGTGGAACGCTGTCCGCGGGACACGCACGCGCTCTCTTACCGCTGGTCGGTAAGGCTGGATTTCAAGCAGTGTTGGAGCGAGTCCGGATCGACGAGTTGAGCGTTCGCGCCACGGAAATGGCCGTGCGGGAGACCTTGGAGGCGCTCGCGGGCAATCGTGCGGCCGCGCGGGACTCCGATCGAGGTCCGCGTCGCGCGGCTGCCGGCGACCCCGCGATCCGCGACCTGGAAGACCGCCTCCGACGTATCTGGCACACGGGGGTGCACGTTCGGATGTCGGGTCGCGCGCGATCGATCACGTTCCGCTGCGCGACGCGTCCGGAGTTCGACCACTTGGTGAGTCAACTCACGCGCGCGCGACGAACAGGCGACGCATCACAGTCAGAACATGCCGCAGATCAATGAATTGCGGAGAGATCCGCGCCCTCGACGAGCTTGGTGACGGCGACCGGCTTCTCGAGCGTTCGGCCCCCCTTCTTGAGCTCGCGGGTCGAGGCCTGCTGCAGAAGTTCGAGCCCCTGCGCAACGGTGCCGAGAACGACTTCGTTGTCGTCGGAGTAGGGTTCATCGCGGAGCGAGATTCGGATCTTGAATCGAGGGGCGTCTTTCGCCGCCAGCGTCTCGGGCTGGCGCATGATCCCGACCGCGCCCTTGAAGTGTGACAGCGCGTTGCGATCCGGTACAGCGCCTCGAATTGCCGGCGGCAAGGTCATCCCAGCGGGGGCGGTACTTCCCTGTTTCGGGGCCGCTTCTGTCGCCGTCGTCGGTGCGGAGAGCACGACGAACGCGTCGCGTTGCGCTTCATCGATTTGCCATCCAGAGCCGCCTGCCGCGCGCGTGGCTTCGAGGAGAGTCTTCACCGCGGTGGGGGCGAGATCGGGATAGAGCCCGAGTCGGATCTCTCCCAACTCCGTGGTCAGCGTGAGGCTCTTGTTGGCGTCCGGATGCGGGTTCTCGAGTTTCGGCGGGTGCGCCGAAACGAAGGCCTTCTCTCCCGCGATCTGATCGAGCAGGCGCTGCGTCGCGCCGTCGCGCACGCGCGAGTGATTCGGGAAGTCCGCGAGCAGGCGCTGCGCAAACCTCTCTGCCGACTCGAAGTCTTTGTCTTCAAACGCCTTTTGCGCACGGACGAACAAAGCCCAGGGCTCGGCCGACGTCCCTTTCACGGCTCCGTCGACGTCGACATCGGAGCGGATCGATGACTGTGCGGTCGGCTGCCAGAGCGCTTCCCATCCGGCGGCCTGCGTTCCCTCGCTCCGCGACGAGAAGAAGTGCCAGAGCACGGCTCCGACGATGATCAGCGCCGAGACGCCGAGGACGCGATTGCGCTGCTGCGACCAGAACTGCGGCGTCATCAATTGGTCGATCGAACGGTCGGGCACGGACATCGATTCTCGCTCCGGTGCGGCTTCGAAAGTTCGACGCGAAGTCGAAGGGCGAGGATTCTAGGCTTCCAACGACGATCTGCCAGCGAGCACCGGTGGTTGGAGGCGGGATTGAGCGACCGAGGTCGAGTGGGGGCGTGCCCACGGTGCGCGGCGCCGATCGATGACAAATCTGCCGCGCGCGATGGACTCATTCACGGCCGGCCGAAGTCCGCCGGCGGACCGTTCTTCACCCTTGCATGCACCGAGTGTGGATCGAACCTCGCCGCGGAGCGCGACGCGAGCGGCCCGTTCCGATTCTTCGCGAAGTGCGACGTCGCCTCCGGCTCGGCGATGCACCGCGCGCTCACCAACTTCATCGCGCCTCCCGTGCGTCCCCGCGATCGTGCGACTCGCCCCGCCCCCGCGCCGCCGGGACCCGCGGGGCCTCGCCCGCCCGCACGGCCGCGGATGAAATCGGAACCGGAAGTGAACGCCGAGCGTTTTGCGCTCGAGCTCGAGACACTAGGCCTCGCGGCGCCGGCGCGCCTCGCCGACGTCAAGCAACGGTTCCGCCAACTCGCGAAGGAGTTCCATCCTGATCGCTATCAGCGCGCGTCCGAGTCGGCGCGTCGAAGAGCGGAGCAGATCTTCGTGCGCGTCACCGCCGCCTATCGCGCAATTCTGGCGGGGACGCGCTGACGATCGGTTCACGACAGGGCTGGCTGGTAGGATGAAAAGCGAGACACCCGCCGCGAGATCGACGATGTACGCCTCGGCGCTCGAGCACCCGACTCTCGTGCTGAACCGCAACTGGACGGTGGTCAACGTCGTCCCGGTGCGTCGCGCGTTGATTCTCGTGTGCCGGAACGCCGCGCGAATCATCGCTCCCGAGACGTACGAAACGCACGACCTGAGTTCATGGGCCGCGCAGGCGATCGGCGCCGACGAGTCCTCGATCCGATTGGTGTCGCGCGCGATCCGCGTTCCCGAAGCCATCGTGCTCGTCACGTATGAGCGTCCGCCGCAACAGCACGTCCCGTTCACGCGGCGCAATCTCTACCGGCGCGACGCGAACACCTGCCAGTACTGCGGTCGTCGGCCCGGCACCGAGGAGCTGTCGATCGATCACGTGGTGCCGCGCTCCATGGGCGGCCGATCGAGCTGGACCAATTGCGTGCTCGCGTGCGTCCGGTGCAACATCCGCAAGGGCAGCCGGACGCCGCAGGAGTCGGCGATGCGGTTGCTGAGAAAGCCGTTCAAGCCGCGATGGATGCCGCAGATCACTCTTCCGCCCGGATTGGTGAAGAGGTCGTGGCCGCAGTTCATCTCCGATCGTTACTGGGAAGTCGAATTGACCGATTGAGTTCGTCGAGCGCGTCCCGCCGTCCCGCGCTGCAACAAAAGGAATCTCGCGATGAAGAAGTTTCTGCTCGTCGTTTCGATGCTGACGTTCGCCACGATTTCCGTCGCGCGCGCGGATGACGTCCCTGCGACGGCCGCGAAGAAGGAGAACAGCGACCAAGAGTTCACTCGTCGCCGCGGCGAGGTGAAGGACGCGGACGTCGACGGCCTGTTCTCGCTCTACACCTGGGCGAAGGCGAACGGGATCAAGAAGACGAAGACCGACGCGCTCCTGCGCGACATCCTCAAGGTGAAGCCCGATCACGCGCAGGCCCGCGAGATCCTCGGGTACGTGAAGTACCACGACGAGTGGGTGACCGCGAAGGAGAAGGAGCGCCGCGAGATCGAGGACCAGCGCAAGGAGATGGAAGCGAAGGGGATGGTCCTCGTGAATGGGAAGTGGGTGACGAAGGAGGAGAAGGAGAAGGCCGAGCACGAGGCGGCCGGCGAGGTGCTGGTCGAGGGCGTGTGGGTGAAGAAGGCGGACGCCGAGAAGGAGAAGGCCGACCTCGAGAAGCGCAAGGAAGCCGAAGAGCACAAGGCGAAGGGGGAGTTCCTCGCGGGCGACAAGTGGGTGCCGAAGGCGGACGCGGAGAAGTACTACGCGGATCCGACGCATCCTTATGAGTCGACCGGCGAACACGTCATCGTGCGCACGACGAAGGGGATCGACTTCGGCGACAAATGGGTGATCACCGCGGAAGGTGTGTATCGCCGTGCGAAGGAGTTCTTCGGCAAGGAGCCGAACGCGAACACCGGCAAGCTCGAGATCTTCGTCGCGTCCGACCTCAACCAATACAACGAGATCGGCAACCAACTGAACGCCGACGAGAAGTCGTCGAACTATCACGCGTACACGTCGCCGTGGCTCGCCGACCCGGTCGACAAGAAGAAGATGCACATGACCGGCGTGTCGCAGTACTTCCGCGATCCGAAGACGAGCGATATCTACCTCTGCCACGCCGCCGGCGAGCTGTACGTGCAGCACCTGCTCGGCCCGAACGCCGCCGACGCGCCGCCGCGCTGGTTCATCGACGGGATGGCGAGTTACTTCGAGCTCTGGCAGGACCCGAAACTGTTCCCGTGGAGCCGCGACAACCTCCGCAGCATGGGCGACATCCTCAAGCTCAAGACGTTGATCCAGGGGTACACGCCGACCGAGCAGCAGGTCCGCTGCGCGGGTCTCCTCATCGCGTTCATGAAGAGCCCGGACTGCCCGGCGGATCTCTCCAAGGAGTTCGGCAACGCCGTGACCGCCGTCGCGGACGGCCAAAAGATCTCGAAGGCGTTCCGCACGCTCGAGAAGGCGCTCCTCAAGTCGGAGGACGCGTTCGTGCAGTTCGCGAACAAGTGATCGAACGGAGTCCTGTGCCGATCTTGCGCAAGATCGGCACGGCTTCGATGGGAGTCGAACCGCGGCCGCGCGTCGAATCCGCGCGGCCGCGGGCGTTCAGCCGCGGAACGAATCTCACAAGAGCATGATTCATCGATGATTGTGATCGCGCACGTTCCGCCGCCGTCGCGCTGCGCGCGGATCGAACGCGGTCGAGCGCCAGCCGCCCCTCGTCGGCACCACCGTTGCGCCCGCGCGGCGTCCTTTGCCCCGAACCGAACGGGTTTGCCGCGTGCGGGCGGCTCCCGAAACCGAACGCGAACCCTCTCGCGAACAGGAGATCGAAATGTCTCGCGTCCCGTCCTCTGTCCGACGTCTCCGTCACGCGCTCCCCTGTTGCGCGCTTGTCGTCTCCGGCCTGACGTCGATCGCGCTCGCCGGCGGCGCAAACTCCGTCGATCACATCCTTCCCCCCGACACGATGTTCGTGGTCTCGGTCGATGACGACGAGGCCTACACGAAGTCCCTCGAGGGAATGCCGTTCAACAAGATCATGAAGGAAGAGGAGGTCGTGGCCTTCCTCGAGAAGCCGCGCGCCGCGATCAAAGATGCGCTCGCGGAGCTGACCGCGAAGCTGAAGGAGCAGGAGGGGTTCGAGAACTTCGACCTGTCGCCCGAGAAGTTGTTCTCGGGCAACTACGGCCGCATGTTCGTCGCGATCACGCACGTCGGTCTGCCGTCGCCGGAAGCCGGCTCGCCGATTCCGGACATCGGCTTCGTCGTCGGGATCGAGCGCCGCGAGGGCGCGCCCGACTGGCAGGCGCTCCTGAAGGACATCGTCGGTCGCTTGACCGCGAAGATGCCGCCCGAGATGGCGGTCCATTTCGAGAAGGTCGAGAAGGACGGCATGAACTACGAGGAGCTGATGGGCGGTCCGCCGATGCGCCCGGCCGTGGTCATGGGGACCGTCGGCAACCTGCAGCTCTTCTCGCTGAGCAAGAACTCGCTCGCCGCGGTGATGTCGCGCGCGTCGGGCAACGCGCAGGGCAAGAACCTCGCCGACAACGCGATCTACCAGCGCTGCACGAAGAGCATCGGCATGGACAGCCCGTCCACGGTGCACTTCTTCGCGAACCTCGACGGCGCATTCAAAGTCGCCACGGAAGGGATCAAGCTCGCTCTGCAGCAGGAGAACCAGACGGAGTACATTCCGACCGTCGACCGCATCTTCGAGCTCTCGGGCCTGAAGGCGCTGAAGGGGATCTCGACGGCGTCCGAAGCGGCCGACGGCGTCGCGCACTCGCGCGTCTTCTCGCTCATCGACGGCGAGCGCAAGGGACTGCTCGCTGCGATGCCGTGCGAGCCGATCGACCTAAAGAACTTGAAGATGGTGCCGAAGGACGCGACGTCGCTCACGATGTCGCAGTTCAACCTCGGCGCGGTTTACGACTTCGCGATGAACGTCTTCAAGGAAGTCGACGAGAAGGAATATGCGAGCGCGATGGAGCAGTTGAAGGGCTTCCAGCAGATGATCGGCGGGCAAGAGAAGCCGCTCGACATCCGCGCCGATCTGATCGGCAACCTCGGCCCGCAGTTCATGCTCGTCGCACCGCCGTCGAGCAACCCGATGATGCCGTCGTACCTCGCGATGCTCGAGGTCCGCAACCCCGACGTCGCGGTCGATGCGCTGACGAAGGTCATCAACTTCGGCGCGACGCAGTCCGGCGGCGAAGTCGGATTGAAGACGTCCGACTACAAGGGCACGACGATCCATCAGATCGAGATCAACGGCAACCTGCCGATCCAGCTCAGCCCGTGCTTCGCCGTGAAGGACAAGTTCCTGATGTTCGCGCTGTCGACCGGCGACCTGAAGAAGCAACTCCGCAACGCGGAGAAGGCCGAGTCCGACATCACGCAGAAGGAAGACTTCCAGCGCTTCTGGGGCAAGGTCCCGCAGGACGGTCTCGTCTCGCTCAGCTATTCCGACATGAAGTACGCGGTCGAGAGCAGCTACGGCGGCATCACGATGGCCCTGCCGATGCTCAGCATGGCGGGCGACATGGATCTCCCGATCGACATGAACCTCCTGCCGCAGCAGGAGGCGCTCACGAAGCACCTGTTCGGTTCGCTGAGCTACGGCGTGCACACGAAGGACGGCGAGCTGATGGAGTCCTACGGCCCGTTCGGCGGTGAAGTTGCCAGCGCGCTGATCTCCGGAGGCATCGGAGTCGGCGCCCTGGTGGCGGTGCGCGCGGCGAAGGAAGGCATGGGTCACTCGTCCCCTGCGCACGCGGAAGCCGAGCCGCCGAAGCCGGTCGAGCTCCAGCCGGCCGACACGGCGCACAACGACCTCGTGAACCTGAAGGTGGGCGTCACGATCTACAAGCTGCAGCACGATCAGAACGCGCCCGATCGCCTCGAGCAGATCCTCGAGCCGATGCCGGATTACAAGGAAGGCGCGCTCGGCACCGACAAGCTGCCGATCGATCCGTGGGGCCACGCCTACCTCTACAAGAAGACGGAAACCGGTTTCGTGATCTGGTCGATGGGACCGGACGGCAAGGACGACGGCGGCTCCGGCGACGACATCGCCGTCCGCAAGTAACGGTCGACGCCATTTCGATCCACCGAGGGGACGCCGCCCGTTGAGCGGCGTCCCCTCGCGCGTTGTAATCGCCGCCCGGAGTTCGCAGAGATGTCGCTGTTCGGACAAGTGGAGCAGGGACCGACGAACGCGCGCACCGGCGGCATCATCGCCCGAGTGGTCGCCGTGTTCGTGGGCGGCAACTACAACCATCGCGCGCTCGTCATCCTCGGGCTCGCGTTGTTCATCTTCGGCGTGGTCTGGGGCATCTCGCAGATCGTGTGGCCGCTCGGGTTCATGGTCCTCGGACTCGTCTGCATGCACTTCGCCGCGCGGAGCCACGAACGGACGCTCGGACCGAAGGCGTGACCTCGGGGCGCCCGCGACTCCGCGACCGGTTCCTCCCTCCGCTCGTCTCCGCGCTCGGACCTTCGATCATCCGCACGCTCGGCGCGACGTGGAAGGTGAAGCGCGTCGGCCTCGATCCGTTCGTCGAACGCTCCGCCGGTCGATCGACCGCGCGCTTCATCATTGCGCTGTGGCACAACACGCTGTTCCCGCTCGCGTTCCTGCATCGCGATGAGCACGCGACCGTGCTCGTCAGCCAGCACGGCGACGGTGAGCTGATCGTGCGCGCGTTGCACGGACTCGGATTCCAGACGGCGCGCGGCTCGACGACACGCGGAGGCGCGCGGGCGTTGCGCGAGCTGCTGACGATCGCGCGCCGCGGCGCCGGCGAGCTCGCGATCACGCCCGACGGACCGAAGGGACCCGCGCTCGTCGCGCAGCAAGGCGTCGCGTTCCTCGCCGCCGCGACGGGGTTCCCGATCCTGCCGCTCGCACTCGCCGCGAGCTCGGCGTGGCGCTTTCGTTCGTGGGATCGCTTCCAGGTCCCGCGGCCGTTCGCGCGAGTCGCGGCCGTCGCGGGCGCGCCGATCGAAGTGCCGCGCGACGCGATCGACGCCGATCTCTCTCCGTACCTGCGCCGCTACGAAGGCGAGATGCAGCGCGCGCTCGAGCAGGCCGAGCGCCTGGTCGCCGACGGATGGTGACCGCCGACCCGAACGAAATCGCCCGTCGCATCCGCATCGGCTCCGCGGGTTGGTCCTATCCCGACTGGAAGGGCGTCGTGTATCCGAAGCGCGCTCCCGACGGCTTCGACGCGCTGCGCTACCTCGCCGCGTACCTCGACGTCATCGAGATCAACAACACCTTCTATCGGCCGCTCGATCCCGAGATCGCGAAGCGCTGGGTCGAGAGCGTCCGCGATCTCCCGGAGTTCCGATTCACTGCGAAGCTGTACCAGGGTCTCACGCACCATGCGCCGCGCGAATGGGAGGCCGGCGCTGTCGACGCCGCGCGCGCGGGGTTCCGCGCCCTCGCCGACGCGAATCTCCTCGACGCCGTGCTCTTGCAGTTCCCGTTCTGGTTCGAAGCGTCGCGCGAGAGCCTCGACCACGTGAAGGCGATCGCGGCCGCGTTCGGCGATCACCGCCTCGTGCTCGAAGTGCGTCACCGATCGTTCCTCCGTCGCGAAGTCCTCGACGAGATCCGCTCGCACGGCATTTCGTTCTGCGGCGCCGACCAACCGCAAGCGAAGACGTCAATCCCACCGACCTCGACCGTGACCGGACCGCTCGGGTACTTCCGGCTCCACGGACGCAACGCGGACAAGTGGTTCGCGCGCGGTGCGTCGGTCGCGGAGAAATACGACTACCTGTACTCTCCCGAAGAGCTCGCGCAGCTTCAGGGTGTCGTCCGCGAGATCGCCGCTCGGACCGAACGCACGCACCTGATCGCGAACAACCATTTCCTCGGCAAGGGCCTCGTGAACGCTCTCGAACTCAAGGCTTCGATCACCGGGGCGCGCGTCGACGTGCCGACGCCGCTCGTGATCGCGTATCCGCGCCTCGAGCGCATCAGCATCGAGCACGAAGCATGACCGCGAAGCCGCACGTGATGCTGCTGCCGGCTCCTGCCGTCGCCGCGCTGCGCCGCCGGCTCGCCGACGCGGGGTTCGCGATCGGCGAAGCACC